>NZ_JBEXZD010000051.1:0-50982 GCF_040628575.1 Streptomyces sp. NPDC006393 | reverse complement strand
GTACCTAGTGAGGGTATTACTGCCGTGTAATCCACCCAACACCGCGCGGGGGCCCCCCCCCGCGCCCCGGGGGGGCGCCCCCCCGCACCCCGCCCGGCGGGCCGGCTCGCCGCCAGGAAGGTGCCGGGAGGCGGTACGCCGTCCCTCGGGGGGAAGGCTTCGCAGATGGACGCCGTACTGCACGCACTGTCGATCACCGGGTCCATGACCTGGGAGATCGCCTGGGCCCTCATCCTGGGCTTCGCCCTGTCCGCGGTCGTCCAGGCCGTGGTCCGCAAGTCCACCGTCGTCTCCCTGCTCGGCGACGACCGGCCCCGCACCCTCGCCGTCGGCGCGGGCCTCGGCGTCGCGTCCTCGTCGTGCTCCTACGCCGCGGTGGCGCTGGCCCGTTCGCTGTTCCGCAAGGGCGCCGACTTCACCGCCGCGATGGCCTTCGAGATCGCCTCCACCAACCTCGTCGTCGAACTCGGCGTCATCCTCGCGCTGCTGATGGGCTGGCAGTTCACCGCGGCGGAGTTCGTCGGCGGCCCCGTCATGATCACCGTGCTGGCGGTCCTGTTCCGGCTGTTCCTGCGCGCGGGGCCGCTGCGCCGGGCCCGGGCGCAGGCAGAACGCGGGCTGGCCGGATCGATGGAGGGCCATGCCGCGATGGACATGTCGGTCCGCGGCACGGGCTCCTTCGTCCGGCGGCTGCTCTCCCGGGACGGTTTCACGGCCGTCAGTCACGTGTTCGTCATGGAATGGGCCGCGATCCTGCGCGACCTGGTCGTCGGCCTGCTCATCGCCGGCGCCGTCGCCGCCTGGGTCCCGGACACGTTCTGGCGCGCCTTCTTCTTCCACGGCCACCCGCTCGCCGCCGAGCTGTGGGGGCCCGTCGTGGGACCGCTGGTGGCGATCGCCTCGTTCGTGTGCTCCATCGGCAACGTGCCGCTGGCGGTGGTGCTGTGGAAGGGCGGTATCAGCTTCGGGGGTGTGGTGGCGTTCGTCTTCGCCGACCTGCTGATCCTGCCGATCCTCAACATCTACCGGAAGTACTACGGCCCCAGGATGGCCGCTTTCCTGGCGGCCACCTTCTTCCTGGCGGCGGTCGTCGCCGGATACGTCGTGGAGTTCGCCTTCGGCGGGCTCGGACTCGTCCCCGACCAGGCGGCGGCGAGGCTCCCCACGGAAGGCGTCAGCTGGAACTACACCACCTGGCTCGACATCGCCTTCCTGATCCTCGCCGCCGTGCTCCTGGTGCGGTTCCTGCGGACCGGCGGTCTGTCCATGCTGCGCGGGATGGGCGGCTCCCCGGACACCGGCCACGATCACGACCACGACGGGGCGATGCGGACGTGAGGATCAACGGGCCCCGGCCGCCGTGGCAGGCGCCTGTGCCGGGGTGTCGCGCAGGCCCAGGCGCAGATGCTCCACGTGGTAGAGGGCCTGTTCGAGCAGTTCGGCGACGTGGTTGTCGTAGAGGGCGTAGATGACCGAGCGGCCCCGGCGCTCGCCGGTGACCAGGCCGAGATTGCGCAGCAGTCGCAGCTGGTGGGAGCAGGCGGACTGCTCCATGCCCACGGCATCGGCGAGTTCGGTCGCCGCGCACGGGCCCTCCTGGAGGCGGGCGAGGATGCGCAGCCGGGAGGGCGTGGCGAGGGCCTGGAGGGTCACGGCCACGTCGGCGGCACCGACGGCTTCGAGGCGCTGGCGCGCGGTGGCGGTGGTCTTGGCGTCAGCTCCGTGGCCCATGCGTACATCCTACGGAGAAGAACGCATGAACGTATGAATGCTTCTTCATTTACTCCTGTACCGTGGAGGGGCGGTTCGCCGGGCCCCCGGCCGGCCGTGCCCTGACCGTGCCCTCGTCCCGTGCCCTTGTTCCGTGCCCTCGTCATGCCGTCGTGAAGGACTCCCGCCCCGATGACCTCCACCCTCACTCCGGCCCCGGCCGACCGCGCAGCGCGGCCGGCCGGGGCCCCGGGCGCACCCCGGCGCCGCACACGAGTGCTCGCGCTGCCCGAGGCGCGCTGGGCGGCCGCCGCCCTGGTTCTCTTCCTGATCGCGCTGCCGTCGCAGCTGACCGGCGCTCCCGCCTGGACATGGGGCCCTGCCTACGCGCTGACCTACGCGGCGGGCGGCTGGGAGCCGGGCTGGGCGGGACTGCGGGCGCTGAGGGACAAGACGCTCGACGTCGACCTGCTGATGGTGGTCGCCGCGCTCGGGGCGGCGGCGATCGGGCAGGTGATGGACGGTGCGCTGCTGATCGTCATCTTCGCCACCTCGGGTGCCCTGGAAGCACTCGCCACCGCCCGCACCGCGGACTCCGTGCGCGGTCTGCTCGACCTGGCACCGGCCACCGCCACCCGCGTCGAGTCCGACGGCAGCGAGGTCACCGTCGCCGTCGAGGAGCTGACCGTCGGCGACACGATCCTGGTACGGCCCGGCGAGCGCGTCGGCGCGGACGGACGTGTCCTGGACGGGGCGAGCGAGGTCGACCAGGCGACCATCACGGGTGAGCCGCTGCCCGTGGCCAAGGAGCGCGGCGACGAGGTCTTCGCCGGCACCCTCAACGGCACCGGCGTGCTGCGCGTCCACGTCGAACGCGACGCCTCCGAGACGGTGATCGCACGGATCGTGCGCATGGTGGAGGAGGCGTCCGGGACCAAGGCGCCGACCCAGTTGTTCATCGAGAAGGTCGAACAGCGTTACTCGCTGGGCATGGTGGCCGCGACCCTCGCCGTCTTCCTCGTCCCCCTCGCCTTCGGCGCCGCTCTCACGGGCTCGCTGCTGCGGGCGATGACCTTCATGATCGTGGCCTCGCCCTGCGCGGTGGTCCTGGCGACCATGCCGCCGCTGCTGTCGGCCATCGCCAACGCCGGACGGCACGGTGCGCTGGTCAAGTCGGCGGTGGTCATGGAGCGGCTCGGCCAGGTCGACGCGGTCGCGCTGGACAAGACCGGCACGCTGACCGAAGGCACGCCGCGGGTGACCGACGTACGGCCGCTGCCCGGGGCCGGGTTCGACGAGCCGGGCCTGCTGACCCTCGCCGCCGCGGCCGAGCACCCCAGCGAGCATCCGCTGGGCCGCGCCGTGGTGGAGGCGGCCCGTGAACGGGGACTCGCCCTGCCGGTGGCGGAGGACTTCCACTCCACGCCCGGTGTCGGTGTGAGGGCCACCGTCGGGGGACACGCCGTCGCGGTCGGCGCGCCCGCCCGGCTGCTCGCCGGTTCGGGTGACGCGGGCTCCACGGGCGCGGCGGACCAGGTCGCCGAGCTCGAGGACGGAGGTCGCACGGCTGTGCTGGTCGCGGTGGACGGCAGACCCGTCGGCGTGCTCGCCATCGCCGACCGACTGCGTCCCGACGCCACCGCCACCGTCGCCTCCCTGACGTCCCTGACCGGGACCGTGCCCGTGCTGCTGACCGGCGACAACGCGCGGGCCGCCGCCCGCCTCGCCGCCGAAGCCGGCATCGAGGACGTACGGGCCGGGCTGCTGCCCCACCACAAGGTGGGCGCCGTCAGGGAGCTCGAACGGTCCGGTCGCAAGGTGATGGTGGTCGGCGACGGTGTCAACGACGCCCCGGCCCTGGCGGCCGCACACACCGGTGTCGCCATGGGCCGGGCGGGCTCCGACCTGGCGCTGGAGACCGCCGACACCGTCGTCGTCCGCGACGAACTCGCCACGGTGCCCGCCGTGATCTGCCTGTCCCGCCGGGCCCGCGGGCTGGTCGTCCAGAACCTCGTCATCGCCGCTGTCTTCATCGCCGGTCTGGTCGCCTGGGACCTGGCCGGCCACCTCCCGCTGCCCCTCGGCGTCGCAGGACACGAGGGCTCCACCGTCATCGTCGGCCTCAACGGGCTGCGGCTGCTGCGCGAGGCGGCCTGGAAGCGAGCCGCCGAGTGAGCCGCCGCAGGACGGTCACCGTGTGCCGGGACCACCGCTACGACGCGGGCGGGATGCGGTAGACGGAGACGTGGGAACGTGACTCGGCCGTGAACTCGCCACCGGCCCAGTCCGCGTGTCTCGCCTCCAGCTCGAACCCGGCCAGTCGGGCCATGAGGTCCAGTTCGGCGGGCCAGATGTAGCGGTGCGGGCTGCGGAACAACCGCGCCTGCTGGGTGTCGTCGAAGTGGACGTGGTGCGACACCACGTGCTGACGCAGGACGTCGTAGGTGTCCAGACCGATGTAGCCGGGTTCGTTCTGCCAGACGGTGGCCGTCCGGCCCGGTGGGAGACTGCGCAGTTCCGGTACCCAGAGCTCGATCACGAACCGGCCGCCGGGCGTGAGGTGGCGGGCGGCGTTGCGGAAGCACTGGACCTGCTCGTCCTGGGTGAGCAGGTTGGAGATCGTGTTGTAGACGAGATAGACCAGGGTGTACTTCCCGGGGGCGGCGGTGGTCGCCATGTCACCGATGACCACGGGGATCGTCGACTCGTCCGCCTTCGTACGCAGTTGCTCCACCATCGGCAACGACAGCTCGATGCCGGTGACCGGCACTCCTCGCTCGGCGAGCGGCACGGCGACCCGGCCGGTCCCGATGGCGAACTCGAGCGCCGCACCGTGGTGCGCGAGCTCGGCGAGCCGGTCCACGGTCGGCCCGAGGACCTCCGGCGCGAACATGCCGGAACCGGGCGTGTCGTAGCGCTGGGCGGCATCGGCGTCCCAGATCTTCTCCTGCTGCATTCCCTCAACGCTCGCCGCCGGCCCGCGCGATGTCCAGCGGATTTCTCGTGTGCCGCCACTGCCGGGACGCCGGCCGGTGCGGCCCCCGGATCCGAGGACCAGCTGGCGGACCCCTTCGTCGGCCTGCTAGGTTTACGCCGAACGCAAGCCTTCTCGGAGCGGATTCCGATCCGCCGAGGAGGCTTTTCTCATGCCCGGAGCCTGCCTGCCTCCGGCAGTCGGTGAACCCGCCTCCATTCGGTGAACCCGCATCCCGCATCCCGCATCCCGCATCCCGTTTCCCGCTTCCTGCTTCCCGCCCCGCGTCCGCAAGAGGAGACCCTCGCATGCATCCACGTACGAACATCACGGCAGCGACCGGCACGTTGCGGCTGGGTGACCTGACCGTCAACCGCATCGGCTTCGGCGCGATGCGACTGACCGGAACCGCACCCTTCGGCCACGGTGTGCCGCGTGACCGCGAGACGTCGATCCGTGTGCTCCGGCGGGCGGTCGAGCTCGGCGTCAATCACATCGACACCGCCGCGTTCTACTTCTCGGCGACGCGTTCGGCCAACGAGCTGATCAATCGGGCGCTGGCGCCGTACCCGGAGGACCTGGTCATCACGACCAAGGTCTGGCCCGGCCGCGACCCCTCGGGAGCGTGGTGGTGGGCCACACCCTCTCAGCTGCGCGGACAGGTGGAGGAGAATCTGCGCCAACTCGGCCGCGACCACCTGGACGTGGTGAACCTGCGGGTGCCGCCGAGCCGGCGGACCGGCTCGATCGGCGAGCACTTCGGCGCGCTGGCCGAGCTGCGCGACGCCGGGCTGATCCGGCACCTCGGGGTCTCCAACGTCACCCCCGGGCAACTGGCCGAGGCCCTCGCCATCGCGCCGGTGGTCTGCGTGCAGAACCCCTACGCGATCGGCGCCTGCGACGAGGACCGGGCTCTTCTCCGGCTCTGCGGTGAACTCGGCCTCGCCTTCGTCCCGTTCTTCGCCATCGCCGGCTCAGGGCGCGAGGCGGGCCCGGCGGCCCGTGACAGCGAGGCGGGCCCGGCGAGCCGTGACCGTGAGGCGGTGCGGGCCGTGGCCCGCGCCCACGGTGTGTCCGCCGCGCAGGTCCGCCTGGCCTGGACCCTGCACCAGGGCCGGCATGTGCTGGCGATCCCCGGGACCGGGGACCCGGACCACCTGGCGCAGAACATGGAGGCCGGCTCGATACGGCTCACGGAGGAGGAGATGACACGCCTCACCTCGCTGCGGCCGGCCGGCGCACGGTAGGCCGTTCACCGGAGTCCCCACCCGGGGAAAACGCGCGTGCGTACGAGATCTCGGCCTGCCAGGATGGCGTGGGGAAGCGAGGTCTCGTGGACGAGTTGGGGCGATTTCGCCAGGCACTGGTCGCATGGGCGGCCGGCGGAGCGGGGGCGGCTGGGGCCGCCGCGGCGGCGCGGGGGCTGGCCGGCGGTGTGCGGACGGTCGTACTCGTCGAGGGGAGCAGCGATCAGGTCGCGCTCGAGACGCTGGCCACACGGCGCGGCCGCGACCTCGGCGCGGAGGGCGTCGCTGTCGTACCGCTCGGCGGTGCCACGAACATAGGGCGCTTCCTGGACGTGTGCGGTCCTGCGGGGCTCGGGCTCCCACTGGCCGGTCTCTGCGACATCGGGGAGGAGCGGCACTTCCGGCGTCATCTGGAGCGCGTCGGCCTCGGGTCCGGTCTCACGCAGACCGGACTGGAGACACTCGGGTTCCAGGTGTGCGTCGCCGACCTGGAGGACGAGCTGATCCGCGCTCTCGGTGCCGAGCGCGTGCGGCACGTGATCGACACCCAGGGCGAGACGCGCCCCTTCCTCACCTTCCAGGGCCAGCCGGCGCAGCGGGAGAGGCCCGTGGAGCACCAGCTGCGGCGCTTCATGGGCACGCACAGCGGCCGGAAGGCGCTCTACGCGCGAGCACTGGTCGCACACCTGGACCTCGGACGCGTTCCCCGGCCGCTGGAGCGCCTGCTCACGTACGTCGCCTGACGACCGGCAGCGGGGCCGGCCGGCCCCGCACCCCTCGTATCCTGGCCCTCGTGCCGTCCTCCCGTCTGCATCGTGTCGCCGTGCTCGTGCTCGAGGGTGCCAAGCCGCTCGATGTGGGCATCCCCGCACAGGTGTTCACGACCCGCGCGAGCATGCCGTACGAGGTGCGCGTGTGCGGGGCGGCGCCCGGCCTGGTGACCGGCGGCGACGGCCTGGCGTACCACGTCACCCACGGCCTGGACGCCCTCGCGTGGGCCGACATCGTCTTCATTCCCGGCTACCGTTTCCCGGACCGTGACGACCCGCCGCGGGCGGTCGTCGACGCGCTGATCGCCGCGCACGCCCGGGGCACGCGGCTCGCGGCCATCTCGACGGGCGCCTTCGCGCTCGCCGCGACGGGCCTGCTCGACGGAAGGCGCGCCACGACCCACTGGCACTACTCGAGGGCGCTCGCCGAGAAGCACCCGCTGGTCAAGGTCGACGAGAACGTTCTGTTCGTCGACGAGGGCAGCGTGCTGACCTCGGCCGGCGCGGCCTCGGGCATCGACCTGTGCCTGCACATCCTGCGCGGCGACCTCGGCGTGGCCGCGTCCAACCACGCGGCCCGGCGGCTGGTCGCGGCGCCCTACCGCAGCGGCGGTCAGGCGCAGTACGTGCCGCGCAGCGTGCCCGAGCCGCTCGGCGAGCGGTTCGCCGCGACCCGCGAGTGGGCGCTGCACCGGCTGGGCGAGGCCCTCACTCTCGAGGCGCTCGCCCGGCATGCGGCGGTCTCGCCGCGCACGTTCTCGCGGCGCTTCGTGGAGGACACGGGGTACACGCCGATGCAGTGGGTGATGCGAGCCCGTATCGACGTGGCCCGTGAGCTTCTGGAGCGTTCCCAGCTGAGCGTCGAGCAGATCGCCGCCGACGTGGGGCTGGGCACCGGCGCGAATCTGCGGCTGCACTTCCAGCGCATCCTCGGTACCACGCCGAGCGAGTACCGGCGCACCTTCGCCCGGGGCGAGTAGCCCGCCGTCGTGTGGCGCGATCCTTGTGAACCATGGCGATCACGCCGCTGTCCCGGGCGGACGCCGCGCGCGAGGCTGGTCGCGAACCGAAGGGACACCATTCATGACTCGCATCGCGATCAACGGATTCGGCCGCATCGGACGCAATGTGCTGCGCGCACTGCTCGAACGCGGCAGCGACCTCGAGGTCGTCGCCGTCAACGACCTCACCGAGCCCGCCGGCCTCGCGCGGCTGCTCGCCTACGACACGACGGCCGGCCGGCTCGGCCGCCCGGTGACCGTCGACGGGGACGCCCTGGTCGTCGACGGCCGGCGCATCGAGGTGCTCGCCGAGCGCGAACCGGCGCAGCTCCCGTGGGCCGCACTCGGCGTGGACATCGTGCTGGAGGCGACCGGCCGCTTCACGTCGGCGAAGGCGGCCCGCGCCCACCTCGACGCGGGCGCGAGGAAGGTGCTCGTCAGCGCGCCGTCGGACGGAGCCGACGTCACGCTCGCGTTCGGGGTCAACACCGACGCGTACGACCCGGACGTGCACACGATCGTCTCGAACGCCTCGTGCACGACCAACGCGCTCGCGCCGCTGGCCGCGGTGCTCGACGAGCTCGCCGGCATCGAGCACGGCTTCATGACGACGGTGCACGCCTACACGCAGGAGCAGAACCTCCAGGACGGTCCGCACCGCGACGCCCGCCGCGCCCGCGCCGCCGCCGTCAACATCGTGCCGACCACGACGGGCGCCGCCAAGGCGATCGGCCTCGTGCTGCCGAACCTCGACGGAAAGCTGTCGGGCGACTCGATCCGCGTGCCGGTTCCGGTGGGCTCGATCGTCGAACTGAACACCACCGTCGCCCGCGAGGTGACGCGCGACGACGTGCTGGCGGCGTACCGGACCGCGGCCGAGGGACCGCTCGCCGGCATCCTCGAGTACTCGGACGACCCGCTCGTGTCCTCCGACATCACGGGCAACCCGGCCTCGTCGATCTTCGACTCGGCCCTCACCCGCGTCGACGGCCGTCATGTCAAGGTGGTCGCCTGGTACGACAACGAGTGGGGCTTCTCGAACCGAGTGATCGACACGCTGGAACTCCTCGCCGGCCGCTGACCGGTCGCTTACGGCACCGGGCCGACCGGGCGCCCGCGGCGGCCACACGCGGCCGAGGCCCGCGGGCCGGGCTCCCGGATCACGCCGGGGCCGGGAGCCCGAAGCTCACGCCGGTCAGCGATTCCGACAGCTGCCACAGCCGGCTGCCGGTCTCCGGGTCGGCGGAGCGCGGGGCCGGCTTCACGCGCCGGGGCGCGCCCCGCAACTCGCCCATGCCGTCCGGCCCGAACAGCTCGCCGCCCCGCACGTCCGGCGCGGTGGCCGCGTACAGCTGGGGCAGTGCACCCTGGTCCGGGGACTGGGCGAACGGCAGCAGCAGGCGGCCGAAGAGCAGCTTCACCATGCCGACCGGGGCGCTGGTCTGAAGATGGGTGGCGGCGTAGCCGGGGTGGGCCAGCACGCTGCGCACCGGGCTGCCGGCGGCGCTCAGCCGTCGGTGCAGCTCCCGTCCGAACACGGCGTTGGCGAGCTTGGACTGGTTGTAACGGCCCATCGGGGAGTACGTCCGCTCGCCGGTCAGGTCGTCGAAGTGGATCCGGCCCAGGCGGTGGTTGGCCGACGTCACCGTGACCACGCGGGGGTCGTCGCCGTCCGTCATCAGGTCCAGCAGGAGGCCGGTGAGGGCGAAGTGGCCGAGGTGGTTGGCGGCGAACTGCAGCTCGAGGCCCTGCGCGGTGAGCGTACGCGGCGGCGCCATCACGCCCGCGTTGTTGACCAGCACGTCGGGCCGCACACCCTCGGAGCGCAGCCGGTCGGCGAACGTCCGGACCGAGTCCGGGTCGGACAGGTCCAGCCGGCGCACCTGGAGCCGGGCACCCGAGGTGTCGGCCGTCACCTCCGCGACCGTCCGTTGACCCTTGGCCTCGTCGCGTACGGCGAGGATCACGTGGGCGCCCTTGCGGGCGAGTGCCCGCGTGGTCGCCAGACCGAGGCCGCTGTTGGCTCCGGTGACGACGAAGACCCGGCCGTTCTGGTCCGGAATCCGATCAGCGGTCCAGGGTTGCTGACGCATCATCATAGGCTCACGGTGCCTTGCGTGACACCAAGTGTCAAGCGCGACATCCAGGCGCAGGCGTGGCACGGCGGATACGATGAGGAGATGAGCTCCCGTCCCACAGGAACGCTGGCCCAGCGCAAACGTCAGCTCGTCGCCGACGAGCTGACGCAGGCGGCGCTGACCCTGCTGGCGCGCGAAGGCTTCGACGCGGTCACGGTGGACGAGATCGCCGCCGCCGCGGGCGTGTCGAAGCGGACGTTCTTCCGCTACTTCGCCTCGAAGGAGGACGTGGTCGTCCAGTTCCTTGCCGACATGGGCTCCGCCATGTGCGACGAACTGGCGAGCCGCCCGGCGGCGGAGCCGCCCTCGGTCGCCCTGCGGCACACGGTGTGGCGCTCCATCGACGCGTGCGCCGGCCATGCCGACCGGGCTCTGCGTGTCGTGCAGCTGATCGTGGGGACGCCCGCCCTGCTCGCCCGCTTCCTGGAGCGCCAGGCCCAGTGGCGCGAGGAACTGGCGGCGGAGACGGCCGAGCGGCTCGGCCTCGACCTCGACACGGAGCTGTACCCGCGCCTGGCCGCCGGGATGGCCCTGACCGCCTTTCACACGGTTCTCCAGCGGTGGAGCGACAGCGACGGCACCGAGGACCCCGCCGCCCTGACCGAACGGTCCTTCGCCGTCATCGGACCGGCCCTGGACGCCGTCGTACGGACCGGCACGCCCGGCTCGGGCCCGTCGGCGCCCTGATGGATGTCGGAATTGCATGTATGTACGACTATTTGAGGTCAATGAGAAATTGATTGGTGTTTCGTAACAAGCAGTGTTTTTGGGCCTTTTGCCCGTGTCGGGGCGCGAGGATCGCTGTGTCCCCGGCCGAACCGGTCCGGGGAGCGGCGGGGCGTCAGCCCCACCTCGCACGGAAAGGTCTGAACATGATCAACGGGTTGAAGAGGGCGGCGGCCCTGGGGGCGGCGACGGTGGCCCTGGCCGCGGGCGCGGTCGTCGGCACGGTCGGCACCGCGTCGGCCGCACCGCAGCACCACCAGCCGCCGAGGCCGGCGCGCCACTGCGTGGAGGCGGCGGGCCACTGGACGTGGGTGCGGCACCCCGGATTCCGGGACCGGCACCACCGCTGGCACGCCGCCTACTGGACCCGCGTCTGGCACCCCACCCACCACCGCAACTGCCACCGCTGATCCCGCAACCGCCGCCGACACCGCCTCCAGCCGGCGGTGACGGCGATCCGGCCGGCCGTCGGCGCGTCCGCTCCAGGGCGCGCCGGCGGCCGGTCCGTCGTGTCGCCACCGCTCCCGGACCGAGCGGTGCGCCGGCCGCCGCGGGCCGCTACTCCTTGCCCTGGGCGCCCTTCTTCTTGAGGCGTCGTCGCTGTCGCGGCGTGACGTCCGTGCGGCCGTTCTGCTGCAGATAGGCTTCCTTGCGCCGATCGTTGTTCATGGCTGCTCCTGACGCCGGGTTGCCACCAGCATGGCCCGCGACCCCGCTCGAGGTGCGGCGGAGGCCGACGGCTGCGACCGTTTGAGGGATGGGGGATGGTCCAGGTGGGTGAGAACGGAGGCGGCCGTGGTGTTGGTGGCGCATCCTTCGCTCCTGCGGGAGCTGGTCGAACGGTGTGAGAGGCTCAGCCGGCGGGTGGCGTCCGGGGGTGGTTCGGACACCGCGCGCCAGCTCGAGGATGCCGCGTACACGCTGTGTGTGGTCACCGGCACCCGCCGGCTGGACGCGGCCTTGTTCGTGGCCCGCCGGCAGCTGGCCGACGCCATGGCACGACGGCAGCCTCGCCGCTGAACGTCGATCTGGGTGGGTTCGACGTCGCCGCCCGCGGCTGTGCGGGTGTGCGGCGCGGCCGGGAACCGAGCGACAGGATCCGCCGCCTCGACCCGTTGCGTTCATGACAAGACAGCGCTTACGGTGACGCGCGTCAACCACCGCCCGGTCGAGGGGACGCGATCATGAACGAGTCACAGGTCCAGGGGGGAAGCGTGGGTCGCCGCGCGCTGCTGCGGGGTGCGGCGGGCGTGACGGCCGCGCTGGGCGCGGCGGCGTTCGTCGACCTCGGCTCGGCGGGACGGGCCTCGGCCTACGGCTGGACCCGCACACTCCAGCAGGGCGCGTCCGGCTCGGACGTGGTCGAGTTGCAGATCCGCGTCGGCGGATGGGCGGCGTCGAGCGCCCAGAAGACGTACATCGCCTGGGACGGCGCCTTCGGCCCGGCCACCGACGGTGCGGTCAGACGCTTCCAGTCCGCCTACGGTCTGACCGCGGACGGCGTCGTCGGACCGCAGACGCAGAGCGTGCTCAACAGCCTGGAGAACGGGGACGGTTCGACCGCGCACTTCGACTGGAGCGAGTTCCAGTCCAAGGACGGCTCGGGGTTCAGCGGCGGCAAGGTGGGCGCCACCCAGGTCAAGGAGAACGTCCGGCGGCTGATGTACAAGCTGGAGGCGCTGCGCAAGAAGGCCGGCAACGCCGCGGTCACCATCAACTCCGGTTTCCGCAGCGTCGCGCACAACGCGTCGGTGGGCGGCGCGTCCAACAGCATGCACGTGTACGGCGTCGCCGCCGACGTCGTGGTCTCCGGGCACACCACCCTCCAGACGTACAGGATCGCCGAGACCTGCGGGTTCTCCGGACTGGAGGCGTACACGCACTCCTGGCAGCACGTGGACAGCCGCGTTCAGTACCCCTCGTACGGCTCCGGCTCCTGGTGGTGGGAGAGCGGCGTGGTGTGACCGTGACCGGCCGTCGTGGGCGACGCCCCGTGGTCAACCCCGGTCGAAGTGCCGGTCCAGGGCGGCCAGGATGTCGTCGACCGGCCCGAAGCTGATCACGGCGGTCGTTCCGCCCGCGATCTCGCCGCGCAGGGGGGAGAGGGCGTCGTGCGCCTGCGCGGCGAGCGAGGCGTCCTGGAGCAGGATCGCCGTGTGTGCGTTGACGGCCC
This sequence comes from Streptomyces sp. NPDC006393, assembly GCF_040628575.1. NCBI lineage: Bacteria > Bacillati > Actinomycetota > Actinomycetes > Kitasatosporales > Streptomycetaceae > Streptomyces > Streptomyces sp. NPDC006393. The sequence continues at coordinate 38,243 of NZ_JBEXZD010000051.1, read as the reverse complement.
AGAGCGCGTCGTACAGGTGGTCGGCAGGGGGCGTGGGCAGGCCGGCGGCGGCGTACCGGGCCGCCGCCGGGTTGCCGCGGGCGAGTTCGAGGAGGGGCCGCGCCCAGGGACGGCAGGGGCCCCAGTCGAGGCCGGGATCCGTCGGCGCGGGCCGTCGATGGCGCAGGCGGAGGGAGAGGAGCGCGAGCGGCAACATGCCGGCTTCCATCCCGGGCATGCCGGCACCGGCGAGGTCCGCGGCCACGGCGCGATAGGCGTGAGCGGCCTCGGCCGGGTCGTCCGACCGTTCCGCCAGCCGCATGGCCCGGTAGGCGGCGGTGAGAACGTGAACGAGCGGGGCCTCATGGACGGCGGCGAGCCGCTCGGCCGCCACGACGTGAGGCCGCGCGGCCTCGGCGTCGCCGCGGGCCGCGCAGACCTGGATCCTGATCAGATGGCCGAGGATCTCGAACATCGGCAGTTCATGTCGTGCGGCGACCTCGATGAGCTCGCCGGCGATCACGTCGCGTGCGCCGGTGCCCCCCGGGTGCTGGAAGGACTGCACGAACCGGGCGTTGAGCGCGAGTACCAGCACACCGGGGTCGTGCAGGTCCCGCGCGAGACGTTCGGCCTCGGTCGCCGCCTCGGCGGCCCAGCGGTCGCGGGTTCCGCGATGCTCCAGCCCCACGGTCGCGAGGAGGCGCGCGCGAAGCGCGGGAGGAGCCCCCGATCCCAGCCGGTGCAGGGTCCGTCGGACGGTCGCCACCAGGGCCGCGGCGCGCACGGGATCGTCGGAGCGGGTCCAGACGGTAGGGACGTCGTAGGCCGCGATCACGCGTGCGGTGAGGCCGGGGTCTCCCGTCCGTTCCGCCTCCGCGACCGCCCTGGCGCGCTGCTCCTGGGCCAGTACCAGGTTGGTGCCACCGGTGACCGCCGCGGCTCCGGCCACGGTGCTCATCGAGCGCAGCCGGGTGTAGATCCCCGTCGCCTCGGTGCGCGTGAGCAGGTGGAGCCGGTCCGCCTCCCGGGGCGCGGGCGTGAGGTGCGGAGCGTGCCGGAGGATGTCACGTTCCAGATGGTCCAGGAGGTCCACCGACTCCAGTCCGAACCGGTCCAGCAGCCCGGCGCGCGCGTCACGCAGCGAGGCCAGCGCGTCGACCTGCCGGCCGGCCTGGTAGAGGGCACGGGCCAGCAGCACCCAGGCGTGCTCCCGCCACGGATGTGCGGTGGCGAACGCCTCCAGTTCCGGGACGAGGATCGCGCCCCGCCCGAGATCGAGCACCGCCCGGGCACGCAGCTCGACGGCCTGGCGGTGCAGCTCTGTCAGGCGGGCGCGCTCCGGTGTCAGCCAGGGCGAGGCGTCGAGGTCCGCGTACGGCTCGCCACGCCACCACGAGAGCGCCTCGCCCAGCGCACCGGCCGCCCGGCCGCCGGATCCTTCGCGCGCCGCCCGAAGAGTGTCCTCGAACCGGTGGGCGTCGACGTGCGATCGTGGGATCCGCAGGGCGTACGCGGTACCGACGGTCTCGATGACTCGCGACCGGGCGCGCGGGCGGCGATCCGGCTCGAGGGCGCGGCGCAGCTCGGCGACGAAGGTGCGGATCGTCCCGGCCGCCGTGGGCGGCGGCTCCTCCCAGAGATCATCGACCAGCACCGGCAACGGTACGGCCCGGCCACCGGCCGCGACCAGCCGTCCCAGAAGCTCGCGCCGGCGGCGGCTGCCCACCGCCACAGGGCGGCCCTCGCTGTCGGTGACCTCGATCGGCCCGAGCACCTCGACGAAGATCTCCATGCCCTCATTGTCGTCCGCACGCCGTCGGCGCCGGCCGCCGCTGATTCACTGCTGACCCGGCTCTTTGATGCTCCTGCCGTCCACACATCCACCCGTGAGCGTCAGTGGTTCACGGGTGGGGGAGAGCAGGAGAAGGAGACGACAACGATGGGCATCACCATTCCGGGCTTCGAGACACGCCCGATCCCCGTGGCCGACGGCGTGGAGCTGAACGCCGCGGTCGGCGGCGAAGGACCGGCACTCGTACTGCTGCACGGCTTTCCCCAGACACACCTGATGTGGCGGCACGTCGCACCCGTCCTGGCCGCGCGCCACACCGTGGTCTGCCCCGATCTTCGCGGCTACGGCGCCAGCGGCAAACCCGAAGCGGTCGCCGAGGACACCTACTCGAAGCGGACGATGGCCGCGGACGTCGTCGGCCTGGCCGACGCCCTCGGGTTCGACCGGTTCGCGCTGGTCGGGCACGACCGCGGCGCGCATGTCGCCTTCCGGGCCGGTCTGGATCACCCGCACCGGATCAGCCACCTGGGCATCCTCGACATCGTTCCCACCCTGGACACCTGGAACGTCCTCCACGGGGCCGGCGCGGCGGTGGCCTTCCACCTGTATCTGATGGCCCAGCCGCCCGGACTGCCCGAGCGGATGATCGCGGGCAGCGCCGACGCGTTCTTCGGCCACTTCCTCGACATCTGGTCCGCGAGCCCCGGGGCGATCCCCGCGGACGTACGAGCCGAGTACCTCCGCGCCTGCCGGGGCGCCGTCGCGTCGATCGTCGCCGACTACCGCGCCACCGCGACCGTCGACATCGAGCACGACCAGGCCGACCTCGACGCCGGCAACCGGCTCACCATGCCGGTCACGGTCGTCCAGCAGGACTGGGGCCAGCAGCTGGGGTTCGACGCCGCCGCGATCTGGCGGCCCTGGGCCGGCGACCTTCGGCACTTCACCACCCGGGCGGGCCACTTCATGGCCGAGGAGGCTCCCGAGGACATCGCCACGCTGATTTTCGACCTGGTGAAACGCTGATCGCCACGGACCCTTGTGTCCGTCAGCGGTCATCGGCCGGCGCACCGCCCCACGTCCGTCACCGGTCATGCCCGATGCCCACGGCGACGGCGACGGCGGCGCTCGGCCTCGGCGATCTCGCCCGCGATCGGAAGCCAGTAGTAGGGAACGAAGGCGGCGATCACGGCCATGCCGAGGACGGGAACGAAGGCGCCGAGCAGGGTTCCGATGGCGAGCCAGACCAGGGCGAGGCGGAAGCGCCGGCCGATCGCCGCCACGCCGGCCGCATCGATCGTGGTGGCGAGGAGCCGCCGGTCACGGCGGACATAGCCCCAGATGATGTTGAACAGAACGGCAAGGAGTTCGAAGGCGGCGCCGTGGAGGACGACAGCGGTGCGCTCCCCGTGCCCGTCACGGAACGCCTGAGCCAGCACGGAGGCGGCGAACGGCAGGAACGCGACGTCCATGAGCAGCACGGTGTTGAGGAAGAGCACCACCCGGTCGGCGCTGCGGATGTGGTCGAACATGAGGTGGTGGTTGACCCAGACCTGTCCGATCAGCATGAAGGTGACGACGTAGGCCAGGTAGGACGGCCAGAGTGCGGCGAGGCCGTGCAGCAGACGGCTGGTGTCGTGCGGCGGGTGGATCTCCAGGACGAGCAGGGTGACGGCGATGGCGATGACACCGTCGCTGAACGCGACCACCCGGGCGGGATCGCGCTCCACGCCGAACGACGTCGCCCCTTCTCGCCGGCCGCCCGGTTCGTGAACAGGCTCTCTCATCGCCCCAGCCTCCGGCACCGCAGGCTCCAGCGCGCGCATCCGAGGAGCGTTTCCTCGGCGCCTGGGTCGGGGCGCGGCGCGGCCCCGCACCGCGCGTGCAATCTCCCCGGTCTGAATCGCGGCCGTACCGGCCCACGCATAGGATCGGCACCAGCGCACAGGTCTCAGCGCCATGAGGGGCCGCCGCGGCCGGCCGTCCCGCAGGAGGTCAGCGATGGCGACGCTGCTGTCCGTCAACGTAGGCATGCCCAAGGACGTCTCCTGGCAGGGGAGGACCGTCCGCACCGGTGCCTGGAAGGCGCCCGTCGAGGGCCCCCGTATGGTGCGGCGGCTGAACGTCGACGGAGACGGTCAAGGAGACCTGGCCGGGCACGGCGGCGAGATCCGAGCCGTCCTCGTGTACCAGCGGCAGTCCTACCAGTACTGGCAAAAGGAACTCGGCCGCGACGACCTGACCTACGGGATCTTCGGGGAGAACTTCACCGTCGACGGCCTGCCCGACGACGAGGTGTGCATCGGCGACCGGTACCGCATCGGCGAAGCGGAGTTCGAGGTCACCCAGCCCCGTGTCACCTGCTACCGGGTCGGCATGCGCCTGGGCGAACCCGCCATGGCCTCCCTGCTGGTCGCCCACCACCGCCCCGGCTTCTACCTGCGGGTCATCACCGAAGGACGCGTCCAGGCCGGCGACGAGATCACCCTCACCCGAAGGGGCCCCGAAGAACTCACCGTCGCCGACACCGACGCACTGCTCTACCTCCCCGACCGCGACCCCGCCAAGCTGCGCAAAGCACTGAACATCCCCGCCCTCAGCCCCGGATGGCAGCAGTCCTTCCGCGACCTCGCCGCCGCCCAGCAGCCCCAGCAGGAACCGGGATGGCCGGGCGAACGCGCCGCCACGCGGCAGCCGGGAGCGGAGCCGGGATGGCCGGGCTTCAAACCCATGCGCGTCGCCCGCGTCGTCGCCGAGACCCCCACCGTCTCGTCGATCTACCTCGACACCACGGACGGCACCCCACTGCCGCAGGCCCGCCCGGGCCAGTACCTGTCCATCCGCCTCCCCGTCGGCGACGCGGCCCCCGCGGTACGCAGCTACTCACTCTCCTCCGCGCCCACCGCCGGCACCTACCGCATCAGCGTCAAGCACGAGCCTCACGGAAAGGTCAGCGGCTACATCCACGGCACGCTCCGTCCCGGGGACCTCGTGGACATCGCAAGCCCCCGCGGGACGTTCGTGCTCGAAGAGGGAACCCGCCCGGTCGTGCTCGTCTCCGCGGGGATCGGCGCCACTCCCGTGCTCGCCATGCTGCACCGGCTCGCCGCCACGGCGGATCCGCGTCCCGTCTGGTGGATCCACACCGCCCACGACCGCGCCCACCACGCCTTCGCGGACGAGACCCACACCCTCCTGACGCAACTCCCCGACGCCCATGAGCACATCTACTACACCGCCGAAGGCCCCCACCCCGGCGAACCCCACATCACCCAGGGCCGCCCGAGCGCCCGATCCCTCGCCGCCCTGGGCGTCCCCACCGACGCCGACGCCTACCTCTGCGGACCGCCCGCCTTCATGGACGACGTCGGCGGCCTCCTCCGCGCACACGGACTGCGCCCCGAGCGGATCCACACCGAACAGTTCAGCGCGCTGCCCGCCATCAACCCCGGCGTCACCCCGGCCGCGGTGATCCGGCCGCACCAGCCACCCGGCCGCACGGGCACCGGCCCCCTCATCACCTTCGCCCGCAGCGGCATCACCACCGCCTGGTCACCCGCCCGTGCGACCCTCCTCGAACTCGCCGAAGCCTGCGACATCCCCACCCGGTGGTCCTGCCGGACCGGTGTCTGCCACACCTGCGTCACCCACCTCGTGGCAGGCGACGTCACCTACACCACCCCACCCCTCGAACTCCCCGAGCCCGGCACCGTCCTCGTCTGCTGCAGCGAACCGGCCACCGACGTCGTCCTCGACCTGTAGCCGGGGCCAGGGGCGGACCCGCTCGGCGGGCGGCGGGTGCCGAGGACTTGCCCGGCCTGCGGCGCTGGACGCGCTCAGCGAGGCCGAGGCGAGGAATTCGCCTGGGCACAGGCACCGGCACCGGCACCGGCGCCGGCGCCGAGCAGGCGGAGCAGGCTGGTGCGGGGGGCGTCCTGCGCGGCCGTGGCTGACAGCCGACCGGCGTCCTGCTCCTCGCTCGCGGCATGGCCGAGCCTGATGGTCGCCGCGACCAGCCAGTCGACGGGCAGCCGGTCGTCGAACTCTCCGGTCCGCCGCCCGTGTTCGATGACCCGTCCTACACCCTGCACTGCTCGCGGCGAGGCAGGGATCTCGCCGTCGAGGTCTACTTCTTCGGCCGGTTCGCGCCCGACGGGCGGATGCGGCAGGCGCACATGAGCACCCGCATGGTTGCCGTGGACGGTGCCGACGAGCGGGGCGAAACGACGATGTGACCGGGTGTGGTCGCACAGGGTAGGCCGGCGTGCCGGCCCTGACCGCCGTTGCTATGCCAGCGACAGGAACAGTTTCTCCATGCGGGCGCGCATGCGTTGGGCGTCCTCGCCGTTGGTCCGGCCGGATTCGATGTCGGCCACGCACTGCTGGAGACCGGTCGCGATGATGGCGAAACCGGCACGGTCCAGCGCCCGTGACGCGGCGGCGAGTTGGGTGACGACCTCCTCGCAGTCCCGGCCCTCCTCGATCATCCGAATCACTCCGGAGATCTGGCCCTGTGCCCGGCGCAGCCGGTTGAGGACCGACTTCAGTTCGGCACCCGCCAGGTCAAGATCCATCATCACTCCCCATGAAATACCCCCTGGGGTAATATACCCCCTTTGGTGTCCGAGGTTCCCGGACGCCTGTGGGCTCGGCGACATGGCCGCCCTGGCGGTCTCCAGGGCGGGCCGGGTTCGACCACGGACTGAAGCCCGCCCTCGCCCGCCTTCCCGCTGATCGGCACCTTCAAGTCTTCGAGTGGCGCACACCGCGGCCGACGCCGATCGATGAGGTCCCCGCACGAGGACCACAACACACTCCACATACCCCCGGGGGTACCCATGTTAGGGTGCCATATACCCCCGGGGGTAATTCCTGGGTGTTCTCGACGGGAAGGAAGCATCCCCGTGTTCTTCATCGACACCATGGAGCTCGAGGGCCTGGGCAACCGGAGCTATCTGGCCGGTGGCCGGCGGACGGCCGTGGCGGTCGACCCGCCGCGCGACGTCGACCAGGTGCTGGCAGCGGCCGCGCGACGCGGCGTACGGATCGCGTATGTCGTGGAGACCCACCTGCACAACGACTACGTGACGGGCGGCCTGGAGCTGGCCCGGGTGTCGGGCGCCGCCTACCTGGTGCCGGCCGGGGCGCACGTCTCGTTCGCGCGGGTGCCGGTGGCCGACGGCGACACCGTCACCGTCGACAGCGGGCTGGAGCTGCGCGCGGTCGCCACGCCCGGCCACACCCCGCACCACACCTCCTACGTCCTCCAGGAGCAGACGCGGCCGGTGGCCGTGTTCACCGGCGGGTCACTGCTGATCGGCACCGTGGGCAGGCCGGACCTGGTCGAACCGCGGCTGACCGAACGGCTGGCCCGCGCCCAGCACGCCTCAGCGCACCGCCTGGCGGCCGAGCTGCCGGACGAGACCTCCGTACTGCCGACGCACGGCTTCGGCAGCTTCTGCTCCTCCGCGCAGGCCGCGGGGGACACCACCACGATCGGCACGGAGAAGTCCGTCAACGCGGCGCTGACCACGGACGTGGACTCCTTCGTCGCCCGGCTGCTCGCGGATCTCGACGACATCCCCGCCTACTACACGCACATGGGCCCGGCCAATGCCGCCGGTCCGGCGCCGGTGGACCTGACCCCTCCGGCCATCGCGGACGCGGACGAGATCGCCGCCCGGCTCGCGGCCGGAGAGTGGGTCGTGGACCTGCGCAACCGCGTGGCATTCGCCGAAGGCCATGTCGCCGGGTCGTTCAACTTCGAGGCGGACGGCAAGATCGCCACCTATCTGCCCTGGATGATCCCGTGGGGCAAGCCGGTGACACTGCTCGCCGAGTCCGCCGAGCAGCTGGCCGCCGCCCAGCGTGAACTCGTCCGGGTCGGCATCGACCGGCCGGCCGCCGCCGCGACCGGCACCCCACGGCAGTGGATCCCCGAGCGCGACAGCCTCGCCTCCTTCCCCCGCTCGACGTTCCGGGGCCTGGCCGAGCACGGTACGGACGGCATCGTCGTCCTGGACGTACGCCGCGACTCCGAGCGAGCACGCGGGTACATCGAGGACTCCGTGCACATCCCGATCCATCAGGTGCACGAGCGCCTGGGTGAGGTGCCGGCCGGCACCGTCTGGGTGCACTGCGCGGGCGGGGCGCGCGCCGCTGTCGCCGCCTCGCTGCTGGACGCCGCGGGCCGTGACGTCGTGGCCGTCGACGACGGCTTCGACGCCGCCGCCGAGGCCGGACTGGCCGTCGTCACCTCCGGCTGACACGACCCGGCCGGACGATCCTCCCGAACCTCCCAAGCCCGAAACGTGCAAGAGACTGTGATGTCCCACTTCCGCCATCGCGGCCCGGACCATGCCACCGTGGACGAGGCCCACCGGCGCACCCACGGGTGCGGCGGGCGCAGCTCCCAGCAGACGTTGGCACCGCCGGCCGAACACGGCGCCGCGGCCCCTGAAGTCCTCGAAGTCCTCGAAGCCCTCGAGGCCCTCGGAGTCGACGACGGTTCGACGGCATGACCGCCCTGATCCTCGCGCTGCTCGCCGGAGCCGTCATCGGCCTGGCCCTGGGCGGCCTCGGCGGAGGCGGCAGCGTCCTCGCCGTGCCCGCCCTGATCTACCTGCTCCACTTCACCCCCGCCGAGGCGACGACCGCGGGCCTGATCATCGTGAGCGTCACCTCGGTCACCGCACTGACCGGCCACGCCCGGGACGGCAACGTCGCCTGGCGGACCGGACTGCTCTTCGCCCTGGCGGGCATCGTGCCCGCGACGATCGCCGGGGCCGCCGCCGGCCGTCTGCCCGAGTCCCTGCTCATCGTCGCCTTCGCCGGCACAGCGGCGCTCGCCGCCCTGCGCATGCTGCGGTCCGCACGTTCCGAGCCGTCCGGCCGGGTCCGCCCCGGCAAGGCGGGCGCGGCGGGCGCCGGGCTCGGCGCGGTGACCGGATTCCTCGGCGTGGGCGGGGGCTTCCTCGCCGTGCCCGCGCTGGTGGGCGTGCTCGGACTGACCATGCGCCGGGCGGTCGGCACCAGCCTGCTGGTCATCACGGTCAACTCGCTCGCGGCCCTGGCCGCCCGGGCCGGCACCGGGACGCAGCCGCACTGGGCGGTCATCGCACCGTTCACCGCGGCGGCGATCCTGGGCGCCTGGGACGGCAAACGTCTCTCGAAGAGGATCCGGAGCGCAACCCTGCGGACCGTCTTCGCCTACGTGCTGCTCGCGGTCGCCGTGTTCATGCTCGCCGACGCGCTCACCTGACTCATCCCGCGTTCATGCTCATCGACACACTGACCTGACTCATCCTCACATCCTCACAGGCCCTCGCTGCCTGACACGACCCCCCTGCACTCGCCCCTCGACACACAAGGACGGCAACCAGCATGACCACCCGCGCCACCCTCGACCCACGCCAGGCCCGGGCCCGGCTGCACGAGCTCACCGTCATCGACGTCCGCACTCCGGGCGAATACGCCGGCGGACACCTCCCCGGAGCCCTCAACATCCCGCTGGACCAGCTCGACCGGGCGCTGCCCGACCTCCCAACCGCCGCCCGGCGCGGCGAGATCCTCGTCGTCTGCGCCTCCGGAGCCCGCTCCGAGAACGCGTGCCGGATGCTCGCGGCGAACGGCGTCCACGCCGCCACGCTCGTCGGAGGCACCGGCGCCTGGGCGGCCCAGGGCCACGACCTCCATCGCCCCGAGGGCAGCCCGAAGGCCACCTGGGGCATGGAGCGCCAGGTCCGGCTCACCGCCGGCTCGATCGTGCTGCTCGGCCTGGTGCTGGGCGAGACGGTCCACCCCGCCTTCCGGCTCCTGTCCGCCGGCATCGCGGGCGGCCTGGTCTTCTCCGCCGTGTCCAACACCTGCGGCATGGCCGCCGTACTCGCCAGACTCCCCTTCAACCGGCCCCGTCAGGCCGACCTCGACGCGACGCTGGCACGACTGCGCAACGGCTGACATCGCGCCCGCGAAACGCCGGGCCCCGCCGGACGAACGAGCACTGACATGGCACTGCCGTGAGGTGACCCTCCCTCAGTTCTGGGCCCTCCTCCGTCTTTAGGCCAAAGAGGTCGGTGAGCCGCGTGAGCCCTCGGTGCTCTTGTGCGATGGGGAGTTCCGTTCGATGCTGGCGGTTCTTGATGCCTTGCGTTCGGAGTCGCGAATGAGTGCAGAGAGAAACAGTTCGTACCGCCCGCGCCGCCGCACGGTGCTCGCCGCGGGCGCCCTGGCGGGCTGGGCCGCCTTCAGCGCCCAGAAACGGGCGTTCGCCGCCCAGGGCGATCCGGCGGTCAAGGGAGACCCCGCCGCCCAGGGCGGTCCGTGGGACGCCGACCCGCGCACGTTCCAGATCAACCGCGAGACGGCCCGAGCCCGCCTCGTGCCGTACGCGAGCCCGGCCGACGCGCTGCGCGGACGGTTCCAGGAGTCGCCGTACCACCGTTCGCTCAACGGCAGCTGGCGCTTCAAGTGGTCGCGGAACGCCGACCGGCGGCCCACCGGGTTCCAGGCCCCGGACTTCGACGACAGCGGATGGGACCACATCCCCGTGCCCTCCAACTGGGAGATCGAGGGCTATCCGGAGCCGATCTACCTCAACATCAAGTACCCGTGGATCGGCTACGAGACGCCGGTCCCGCCCGAGGTGCCCAAGGACTTCAACCCGGTCGGCTCCTACCGCCGTACCTTCACGGTGCCCGCCGGCTGGTCGCGGCGCCGCACACTGCTGTCGTTCCAGGGCGTGAAGTCGGCCTTCTTCGTGTGGGTCAACGGCGAACAGGTGGGCTACAGCGAGGACAGCTACACACCCGCCGAGTTCGACGTCACACCGTATCTGCGCCAGGGCACCAACACCCTCGCGGTGGAGGTGCACCGCTGGTCCGACGGCAGCTGGCTGGAGGACCAGGACATGATCGACCTGTCCGGGATCTTCCGCGACGTCTACCTGTACTCGATCCCGCCGGTCCACGTACAGGACCTGTTCGTGCACACCGAACTGGACTCCGCCTACCGGGACGCCGTCCTGACGGTCGACGTCGCCGTACGGGACCGGAGCGGCGACGGCACGGCCGGGCACCGGGTCACCGCCGAACTCTTCGATCCGCGCGGCCGCCGGCGGCTGCGGCTCTCCGGTGACGCGGGCGGCGGCTCGGCGACCCTGAAGGGCGACGTCCGGGCACCGGCGCTGTGGTCCGCGGAGGACCCGAACCTGTACACGCTCGTCGTCACGCTCACCGACCCGGGCGGCAGGACGACCGACGTCCACAGCGCGCGGATCGGCTTCCGCCAAGTGGAGTACGGGCCAGGGCGGTTCACCGTCAACGGCAAGCCGGTGATGTTCCGCGGCACCAACCGCCACGAGACCGACCCCGAGCGCGGTCAGGCCGTCGACGAGGCACGGATGATCCAGGACATCCGCCTGATGAAGCAGCACAACATCAACGCCGTCCGCACCTCGCACTACCCCAACCACCCCCGCTGGCTGGAACTCTGCGACGAGTACGGGCTGTACGTCATCGACGAGACCAACCTGGAGACGCACGGCGTGCGGGCCACGGTCCCCGCGTCCCTGCCGGAGTGGACCGACGCCTGCGTGGACCGGCTGCGGTCGCTGGTCGAACGGGACAAGAACCATCCGTGCGTCGTCGTCTGGTCGCTCGGCAACGAGGCCGGACAGGGCGCGAACTTCAAGGTCATGGCCGACTGGGCGCACGCCCGCGACGCCTCGCGTCCGGTGCACTACGAGGGCATGAACGCCGTCGCCGACCTGCACAGCGAGATGTACACCAGCCCCGCGGGCGTGGAGGCCTACGGCAGGTCCGGCAACCGGACGCCGTTCATGCTCTGCGAGTACAACCACTCGATGGGCAACAGCGGCGGCAACCTCCAGGAGTACTGGGACGTCTTCGAGCGGTATCCGAACCTGCACGGCGCCTTCGTCTGGGACTGGGTCGACCAGGCCATCCGGCTGCCGGTCCCCGGCGACTCCCGGCACACGTACCTGTCCTTCGGCGGCGACTGGCACGCCGGCTATCCCACGGACGGCAACTTCTGCTGCAACGGCCTGACGGCCGCGGACCGGTCGGTCCACCCCGGGCTGATCGAGGTGAAGAAGTGCTACCAGCCGGTCGGCATCACGGCCGGCGATCTCTCCGGCGCGTCCGGCGGCACCGTCAAGGTCCGCAACAAGCACCTCTTCAGCGGTCTGGAGGCCTACGCGCTGCGCTGGTCCGTGACCCGCGACGGCGAGACGGTGCAGCACGGCACGCTCCCGGCTCCGGCGGTGGCTCCCGGCGACGAGGGTGACGTACGCATCCCGTACCGGGGGCCCTCGTCCGCCGCATCCGGTGGCGAGTACTTCCTGAACCTGTCCTTCGTGCTGCGCGAGCGGACCCGCTGGGCGGACGCGGGACACGAAGTGGCCGCCGAACAGCTGGCGTTGGACTGGCACGCCCCGCTCGCCGGCGACGCCCCGGCGATCGGCCGGCTGACGCTCGCCGAGACCGCGACCGAGGTGAGGATCAGCGGTCCGGACGTCGAGGTGGTGCTGTCCAAGACCTCCGGAACCCTCGCCTCCTACACATGGAAGGGGCGGGCGCTGCTCGCCGAGGGCCCCGTGCCCAACTTCTGGCGCGGGCCCACGGACAACGACATCGGCCGCGGCTTCCAGAAGACGGCCGCGACATGGCGGGCCGCGGGCGCCGAACGCACGGTGACCTCCGTGCGGGCCGCACAGCCCGCGGACGGCGAGGCCGTCGTCGAGGTCGCCTGCACTCTGCCCACGTCCCCGACGACCGCCACCTGGCACACGGTGTTCCGGGTGCGCGCCGACGGCGAGGTACGGGTGCGGCACACCCTGGACGCCCCGGCCGGGCTGCCGGACCTGCCCATGGTCGGCGCGCTGCTCACCGTGCCGGGCGGGCACGAACGGCTCGGCTGGTTCGGGCGGGGGCCCCACGAGAACTACCAGGACCGCAAGACGGCCGCCTTCGTGGGACGGTGGCACTCCACGGTCGACGAGCAGGTTGCGCCGTACGTACGGCCCCAGCAGACGGGCAACCAGACGGACGTCCGGTGGCTGTCGCTGACCGACCGCTCCGGTCAGGGCCTGGAAGTTGTCGCCGACCCCGCCGAGGGCGAGCCGCTCCTGGAGACCAGCGCTCTGCACCACTCGCCATCGGACCTCGACGGTCCGCGCCACCCGTATCAGCTCAGGCGGCGCGACGAGACGATCCTGCTCGTCAACCACCGGCAGATGGGAGTCGGCGGCATCAACTCCTGGGGCGCGGCACCGCTGGAGAAGTACCTTCTGCACTCCGGCCGCACCTACAGCTACGCCTACCGGTTGCGGCCCGCCTCCGGCTGACCCGCCTCCGGCTGACCCGGACGAAGGGCGGCAGGGCGGCACGACGCTGCGCCGAGGCCGCCCACCGCACTCGCCCTCATGCCCCGAGGGCGAGTGTGGCGCCCAGCACCAGCATGGTGACGGCGACCAGACCGTCCAGAACGCGCCAGGCGGTGGGCCGGGCCAGCAGGCGCCCCAGCAGCCGGGCGCCGAAGCCGAGCGCCGCGAACCAGCACAGGCTGGCGAGAGCGGCGCCGAGTCCGAAGGTCCAGCGCAGGGAGCCGCGGTCCGCGGCGAGGGACCCGAGGAGGAACACGGTGTCCAGGTAGACGTGCGGGTTGAGCCAGGTCATCGCCAGGCAGGTGAGGACCGCGCGTCGGCGGGACCCGGCGGCTTCGCCCTGCGCCCGCAGTCCGGTGCCGGGCCGCAGGACGCGGCGGGCGGCGAGGACGCCGTAGGAGATCAGGAAGACGCCGCCGATGATCCCGACGGCACGGAGCGCGCCCGGCCATGCCACGACGGCCGCCCCGACGCCGCCGACGCCGAGCGCGATGAGCACCGCGTCGGACAGCGCGCAGATGCCGACGACGGCGAGGACGGCGTCCCGGCGCACCCCCTGGCGCAGGACGAAGGCGTTCTGGGCGCCGATGGCGACGATCAGGGAGAGTCCGGTGCCGAATCCGGCGGCGGCGACGGCCAGGGCGTGGTGGTTCATGACGCCGACGCTAAGGAACCGGACGAGGAAAAGTACAGCTAAAGTTTCTTACGTATCCTTAGCAGCCATGATGACGGAACACGCGGACCTCCCCGTGGAGCAGGTCCGGACTCTGCTCGCCGTGGTCGACGAGGGCACCTTCGACGCGGCGGCCGCGGCGCTGCATGTGACGCCGTCGGCGGTCAGCCAGCGCATCAAGGCACTGGAGCAGCGCACCGGCCGCGTGCTGCTGCAACGCACCAAGCCGGTGCGGCCCACGGAGTCCGGCGCGGTGCTGGTGCGGTTCGCCCGGCAGCTCGCCCGGCTGGAGCGGGACGCGTGGGGCGAGCTGGGGCTCAGCGACGCCGGTCGGCCGACGCGGGTGTCGGTCGCCGTGAACGCGGACTCGCTGGCGACCTGGCTCCTGCCGGCGCTGACCCGGGTGAGTGGGCTCTGCTTCGAACTGCACCGGGAGGACGAGGCCCACACGGCGACCCTGCTGCGCGAAGGCCTGGTGATGGCGGCGGTGACCTCCTCGCCCGACCCGGTGCCCGGCTGCACGGTCCGGCCGCTCGGCCGGATGCGGTATCTGCCGGTGGCGGAGCCCTCTCTCGCGGCACGCCTGCTGACCGGGCCGCTCCCGGAGGTGCTGCCCCGGGCCCCCGTCGTGGTCTTCGACCGCAAGGACGACTTCCAGGACGGTTTCGTACGCCGCCTGGGCCGCACCTCCGCCGCCGCGGACCGGCACCACGTCCCCACCTCCGAGGGCTTCTGCGAGGCGGTCGCGGCCGGGCTCGGCTGGGGCATGGTCCCGGAGGTCCAGGCCGCGCCCCTGCTCGAAGCGGGCCGTCTGACCCTGCTGGCGCCCGGGGAGTGGATGGACGTCACCCTGCACTGGCAGCAGTGGAAGCTCGACTCCCCGGCACTGGCGGCACTGGCCGACGCGGTCACGGCCACCGCGGCCGAGGCTCTTCGGCAGTGAAGGACCACCGGCCGATTCCTCGACTACTGGGCCGTTCCCCCGACGATGCCGAGAAACTCGTCCGTGGTGAGGACGGCGTGGGCGTACGCCGGCGCGTTGATGTCGAACGTCGCCTTCATCTCGTCCCAGTCGAACGATCCGATGGCGTCACGGATGAGGGTGACGTGGTATCCCAGTTCCTGGCCGAAGCGGGCGGTGGTGTCCACGCACGTGTTGGCTTTCATGCCGATGAGCACGATCTTCCTGACCCCGTGCTGCTTGAGCAACATGTCGAGGTCGGTGTTCGCGAAGCCGCTCGACGCCCAGTGCTGCCGCATGACCAGCTCGCCCTCTCGCGGCACGAAGTCAGGGTGCCACTCGGCGCCCCAGCTGCCGGCGGCGAAGGTCTGCCGCTCGACGACGTGCCGCTGGGTCGGGGACAGGTGGTCCCACGTGCTGTAGTCACCCGGGGCCGTTTGATGGTGGGGCACGATGAAGACCCGGAAACCCTGATCGCGCGCCGCGGCCAGCATGAGCCGCATGTGGTCGAGCAGCCCCACGCCTTCCGCGACCTCCTTGGCACGCGGCCACAGCTTCCCGCCCTAGGACAGGAAGTCGTTGTACGGATCGATGATCAGCAGAGCCGTCTCGTCGGGTGGATAATCTCTGATCGCTGCAGTCATCTCGTACCTCGGATCCGTCTCCCGGCAGGACTTCCCAGGGGGGTGACGGTTACTGGCCAAAGCTCGAGAGAGAACCGAATTCAGGACGAACTCGAGCGACCATCGTCCCATGAGCGGTGTGCGGGTGCATCTGGTCCGGAAGTGACTCCCCGGGACGTACCAGGAGATCCTCACCTCAGGTGCGATATGGGTGTTGCGGTGTGGCGCAGGCCTTTCCTGCCGCCATGGATCGAGGGCGTGTTTGCCACGGGTCCGGCCTGCCTCGAGTCACTGAAGCACCGTGCAGGCCCTTGAGCTGGACCTGGTGGGCGAAGATCAGGTCGTGCGTGGTCAAGCCGGCTTCACCGGAAGCGGCACCGAACACGACGACCCGTCCGACGAAGGGCTTGGTGACCGCCAGACTGACGGGGAACGTGGCCTGTCCCACGGATTCCAGGACCAGGTCCACACCTCCGGTCAGGCGTCCGCCCGCGAACGAGATCGTTAGGGTGGCCCCGTGACTGACGAGACCGTGGACAGACCGAACCGCTTCCGCGCCGAGGCGGCATCCCGGGACCTGCCGTCGGAGGAGGTGGAGGAGTGGATACGCGTCGCCCTGCCTGCGGTGTACATGGCAGAGGACGGTGACGGGCCCCTCGCCGCCCGGGTGGGTGGCGACCCGACGCTGCCGCACGGCGTGCCGGAACCGTCCGATCCCTTCGTGGCCGCCGTCGACCTCACGGCCCTCCCCCGGGGCACCACCGACCTCCCGCTCCCGGCCGACGGTCACCTGCTCTTCTTCGCCGCTCCCGACGTGGGTGGCGTCCAGGGACACGTGCCGGACGCGGTGATGTACATCCCCGCCGGGACACCGACCACCCGACGCCCCCTCGAACACAGCCGGCGCAAGCCCTACCAAGTGCGGGAACTGCGCACACTCTGGCACCAGTTGAGCCCTCGGATGCCCGAGAGCTTCGCCCTGGACACATGGGGCGACTTCCCCGACGACGAACAGTTCGAACGCGCCGAAGAGCTCGCCGACGCCTGGTCCCAGGTGGGCGGCCACCGGCCTTCCTGGACCCTCCAGATCGGCGGCCACCCGGTCTCTCCTCAGAACGACCCGGTCCACTACGCCCGCGACCCCGGCCAGGACGACACCGCCGAGCAGGGCGGCACGGACGGCGGCGTGGGCACCGACGACTGGACTCTCCTGGCCACCTGGAGATGCGGCGACGACGTCACGGAACTGGACTCCGGCGTGGCCCACTGGGTGATCCGCCGCCGGGACCTGGCGGCCCTGCGCTTCGACCGAGCCCACCGCTACGTCGAAATGGCCTGACCGGCCGGCAGGGACGGGGTCCCACGATCACGCCCGGAACCCGAGCCGCGGAAGTTCGGCGCCGCCGTCGGCTGAGTGCGCGCGGCCTCAGCCCGAGCGGACCTTCGTGCTTGCCACGCCACGCCGCGCCGTGCGGCGGGCGTGGCCGCCGCGAACCCGCCCCGTTCACTAGGCTTACGGAGCGTCAGCAGGTCAGCGTGCAAGGGGGGTACGCCGAGCCACACCGCACGGGACCCCGTCATGCCGGTCACCGGCCGCGGTCAGGACCCGCGGCAGAACGCCGCTGACCTGGTACGAGGTGGAGCCCGGTGGTGGAGAAGCGGATGACGGAGCTCAGCGAAAGCCACGACGATCCGTTCGCCCAGCACCTGGCCGCTGTGGCGGTGCTCGACGACCGCGGAGCCGTGGTCGGCTGGAACCGGCGGGCCCAGGAACTGCTCGGCCATCCGGACGCCGCGGTGCTCGGGCGTCCGGCACTGGATGTCCTCGTCGATCCCCGCGATCGGCCGGCCGCACGACAGGCCGCGGCACGATGCAGGAGAACCGGCGGCTGGTTCGGGGTGCTGAAGGTGCGGCACAGCGACGGGCGGCTCGTGGAGATGGGGCTCAGGGCCCATGCGCTCACCCGCGACGACGGGACCCGCGAGTGGTTTCTGGCGGGAGCGCTCGCGATCGACGTCCTGGAGTGGCAGAGGGACCGCGCGGTGCT
The DNA here is from genome assembly GCF_040628575.1 of Streptomyces sp. NPDC006393. Classification (NCBI taxonomy): domain Bacteria; kingdom Bacillati; phylum Actinomycetota; class Actinomycetes; order Kitasatosporales; family Streptomycetaceae; genus Streptomyces; species Streptomyces sp. NPDC006393. The sequence continues at coordinate 20,763 of NZ_JBEXZD010000051.1, read as the reverse complement.
CGACGGGCTGTACCGCCGGTGCCCCATCGGCCTCGTCGTCCACGGCCCCGACCTGCGGCTGCTCCGGGTCAACCGGGCGATCGAACGCGTCACCGGCGTCCCGGCAGCGGACTTCCGCGGGCTGCCCACCGGCTGTTTCCTCCTGCCCGACGACGCGCGCAGGGCCGTGGACCGGGTGCGCCGGGTGCTCGAGACCGGGAGACCCATGGTCTACTCCGAGCAGCTGGTCCGCATGGAGTGGGACCCGGCACGCGAGCGCGTCGCGATGGTCTCGTCCTTCCCGATGGAGGATCCCTCCGGCCGCATCCTGGGCGTGGCCGAGATGATCGAGGACATCACCGAACGCTATCGGGCCCAGCGTCGGCTCGCGTTCCTCGACCAGGCCGGCAGCCGCATCGGAACCACCCTCGAGGCGGCGGAGACCGCCCGGGAACTCGCCGAGGCGATGGTGCCTCACCTCGCCGACCATGCCTCGGTAGACCTCCTTCAGCAGGTGACGCTCGGTGAGGAACCGGCGCAGGCACTGGCGGGGCCCGTCGTACGCGTCGGGACCAGCGGAGTCGGCGCCCGGCAACCCGGTCCGCCCCACCCCCAGGGCGAGCCGGTGGAGTTCGCACCCGACACGCCCGAAGCCAGATGCCTGGCCGAAGGCCGGCCCGTCCTGGAGCCCGTGCTCCCGCCCGGCTGGTTCTCGTCCCAAGGCCGCCAAGGGGCCCACGCTCCGGAACTCGGCGCGCACTCGCTGATCGTGGTGCCCCTGGCCGCGCGTGGCCTGGTGCTCGGCGTGATGACCCTGTGGCGTACGCGCCGCCCCGAGCCCTTCGAGGCCGACGACCTCACCCTCGCCCAGGAACTCGCCGCGCGCGCCGCCGTCGCCATCGACAACGCCCGGCGCTTCACCCAGCAGCAGCACACCGCGTTCACCCTCCAGAGCAGCCTGCTGCCCCGTACGGTCCCGGACCAGTCGGCCGTCGAGGTGGCCCTGCGGTACCTGCCGGCCAGCGCGGCCCCGGGCCTGGGCGGGGACTGGTTCGACGTCATCCCTCTGTCCGGGGCCAGGGTCGCCCTCGTCGTCGGCGACGTGGTGGGACGCGGCATCCACGCCGCCGCCACCATGGGCCGGCTGCGTACCGCCGTACACACGCTGGCCAGCCTCGACCTGGAACCGGACGAGGTCCTCTCCCGACTGGACGATCTGATCCTGCTGCTGGCGGCCGAACAGGAGGCGGCGGGCGAGCGGCCCGTGGGGGAGCAGGTCGTCGGCGCCACCTGCCTGTACGCCGTCTACGACCCCGTCTCCGGGCGTTGCTGCGCGGCCCGCGCCGGCCACCCGCCGCCGGTGGTGACGGCCCCGGACGGACAGGCGGCCCTGCTCGACCTGCCCGCCGGCCCACCACTCGGCCTGGGCGGCCTGCCGTTCGAGGCCCGGGACATCGAACTGGACGAGGGCAGCCTGCTGTGCCTCTACACCAACGGTCTCATCGGCGAACGCCACCTCGATGCCGACGCGGGCCTGGCCACCCTGCGCCGGGCGCTCGCCCGCCCCGCGGACGCACTGGAACGGACGTGCCAAGCAGTGGTCGACTCCCTCGTGCCGGCGCGCCCCAGCGACGACGTCGCCCTGCTGATCGCCCGCACCCGCATGCTGCCACCGGACGACGTCGCCTCCTGGCAGCTGCCACCGGAGCCCGCAAGCGCCGCCCGGGCCCGCGAGCTGACCTCCGCCCAGCTGGCCGAATGGGGCCTGGAACACCTGGCGTTCACCACCGAGCTGATCGCCAGCGAACTCGTCACCAACGTCTACCGGTACGCCGGCGGCCCGGCGACCCTGCGGCTCATCCGTGAACGGTCTCTGGTGTGCGAGGTCAGCGACACCAGCCACACCTCACCCCACCTGCGCCGGGCCCGCACCACCGACGAGGGCGGGCGCGGCCTGTTCCTGGTGGCCCAGCTGGCCGAACGCTGGGGCACCCGCTACAGCCGCGACGGCAAGACGGTGTGGACCGAACAACCCCTGGGCGGCGCGTTCACCTGACCGCCCCCGGCGGGACCGCTACTCCTGCCCGGGGACCGCCATCTCCCCGAGCAGGGACCAGTCGTCCTGCTCGACGGTCATGTTGACGATGCGCGGCGTCTCGGCCAGATGCGGCGGCAGCGACTGCTGCGCCGCCTTGAAGTGTGCGGACTGCACATGAGCGGCCCCGGCCTCGTCGTCACGGAACGCCTCGACCAGCACGTATTCCGTCGGGTCCTCGATGCTGCGGGACCAGTCGAACCACAGGCAGCCCGGCTCGGCGCGGGTCGCCCGGGTGAAGTCGGCGGTGATCTCGGGCCACCGGTCGGCGTGTTCGGGACGGACTCGGAACTTGGCGGTGATGAAGATCATGGGCAGCATCGTACGACCTCGTACTGTCGTCGCCGCTCCTGTCGTCGCCGCTCCTGCCGTCGCCGCTCCTGTCGTCGCCGCTCCTGCCGTCGCCGCTCCTGCCGTCGCCGCTCCTGCCGTCGCCGCTCCTGCCGTTGCCGCCGTTGCGCGGGCCGCGCACCCGTGGGACGGCCCCTGCAGGCCGGCCCACGCCGTCCGGGCGTCAGCGGGGCGCCATGCGGAGAGCGCCGTCCAGTCGGACGGTTTCGCCGTTGAGCATGGGGTTGGTGAGGACGTGCTCCACCAGAGCGGCGTATTCGTGCGGGGCGCCGAGGCGGGCCGGGTGCGGGACCTGTGCGCCGAGAGCCGCCCGGGCCGCGTCCGGCAGTCCCGCGAGCATGGGCGTCTCGAACAGGCCCGGCGCGATGCTCACCACCCGAATCAGGCTCTCGGCGAGGTCCCGCGCCAACGGAAGCGTCATTCCGCTGATGCCTGCCTTGGACGCGGCGTAGGCGGCCTGTCCGATCTGTCCGTCGAACGCGGCCACCGAGGCCGTCGTGATCACAACGCCGCGCTCGCCCCCGATCGGCTGCTGCGCGGCGATGCGCCTGGCGGCGAGCTGGACCACGTTGAAGGTTCCGGTCAGGTTGACCTCGACCACACCGCGGAAGGCGGCGAGACCGGAGACCGGGTCCCCCGCCGGCAGACGGATGCCCCGAAGGACCCCGGCGCAGGTGACGACGGCGCGCAGCGGCCCCAGTCCCTCGGCGGTGTCCAGGGCGCTCGCCACCTGCTCCGCGCTGGTGACGTCGGCCGCGACGAAACGGGCCCGGTCTCCCAGCTCTTCGGCGGCCTGCGCCCCGTCCGAGGCCGGCAGATCGACGAGTACGGCCGTGGCTCCGGCCTCGACGAGCCGGCGCGCGGTCGCCAGACCCAGGCCCGACCCGCCTCCGGTGATCAGTACGACGTTTCCCTCGATGTGCAACGTGCTGCTCCTCAAGCTGTCAGGAGGGTCCGTGTGTAGGGGTGGGACGGATGGGTGGTGAGCCGGTCGGCGGTGCCCTCCTCGACGACGGTTCCCGCGCGCAGCACGGCCGCGCGGTGTGCGACGTGGCGGATGACGTCGAGATCGTGGGAGACGAACAAGTACGCGACGCCGAGGGTCTGCTGGAGTTCGACGAGCAGGTTGAGGACGTGGGCCTGCACGGACAGGTCCAGGGCGCTGGTCGGCTCGTCGCAGACGATCAGGTCGGGTTCGAGGACGAGGGCGCGGGCGACGGCGATGCGCTGGCGCTGTCCCCCGGAGAAGGCGGCAGGGTAGCGCTCGGCGGCGTCCGCGGTCAGACCGACCAGGTTCAAGGTGTCGCTCACACGTACCGCGGCCTGGCCGCGGGTGTGCCGCCGCATGATGTGCAGGGGTTCGCTCAGGGTCTGGCCGATGCTGCGCGAGGGGTTGAGCGAACCGTACGGGTCCTGGAACACCACCTGGATGTGCCGGGCGAGCCGGCGGCGCCGCGCGGGCGGCGCGTGCGTGATGTCCTCGTCCTGGACTGCGCCGTGGAAGACGATGCGCCCGGCGGTGGGCCGCACCAGGCCCAGGATCGCGTTGCCGATCGTCGACTTGCCGGAGCCCGACTCGCCCAGCAGGCCCAGGGTCTCACCGCGGGAGAGGCGCAGGGTGACACCGTCGACGGCGGGGCGCAGCGGGCCCCGGCTCCGGCCGCGCCGTCCGTAGGAGACACTCAGCCCCTGCACCTCGAGCAGGGGCTCGGTCGCGACGGTCGGCGGCCGCGCGGCCACGGCGGTCTCAGGAGCGCACGGCTGCCCCTCGGCCGCGGTGGCGTCAGGAACGTACGGCGGTCGCTCGGTCACGGTCGTCTCCTTTGCCGAGTTCGGTGTGCCGCAGGCAGCGGGTGCCGCGGTCGGGCGCGGGTTCCAGCAGGGGCACGGCCGCCGCGGCGCAGGCCGGCGTCGCGAGCGCGCAGCGGGCGGCGAAGTGGCAGCCCCGGGGCCACTCGTGGGGAGCCGGAACCGTGCCGGGGATCGCCCGCAGCGGCTCTCGGGGAGCGGCGCGGCCGGGCGCCGAGGCGAGCAGTCCGGCCGTGTAGGGGTGCCGAGGGCGCGCGAGCAGATCGGCCGTCGGACCCGACTCGACGACCTGGCCGGCGTACATCACGTACGTCCGCCGGCACATCCGTGCGACGACCTTCCAGTCGTGACTGATGAGCAGGACCGCCAGGCCGCGCTCGCGCTGCACCTGCCGGAGCAGGTCGAGGACTTCGGCGCGTACGCCGGCGTCCAGTGCGGTGGTGGGCTCGTCGGCGATCAGGAGGTCCGGCTCCCCGGCGAGGGCCAGGGCGATGGCGGCGCGCTGCGCCATCCCGCCGGAGAGCTCGTGGACATGGCGGGTGGCAACCTGTTCTGGCTCGGCGACGCGTACGGCGCGCAGCAGTTCGACGGCCCGGGCACGGGCGGCCCGGCGTGTGCCGCCGTGGTGGCGGCGTACCAGCTCCGCGATCTGTTCGCCGACCGGGATCACGGGGTCGAGGGAGGTGAGGGGAGTCTGCGAGACCAGAGCGATGCGCCTGCCGCGCAGCGCGCGGACGGTCCGCGGGTCCGCGCCCACGAGCTCGGTGCCGTCGAAGACGACGCTGCCCTCGGTGACCTCGCCCCGGCCGGGCAGGAGTCCCAGGATCGCCCGGCCGGTGACGGACTTGCCGCAGCCCGACTCGCCGACCAGGCCCACGGTCTCCCCGCGGCCGATGTCGAGGTGCACGCCTTCGACGACGGTGGTCATGCCGTGCGGACCGGGGAGCGCGACGGTGGCGCCGTGGATCGACAGCAGGGCGGGGGAGGAGTCCCTGCGCGAGGCGGCCACCGGTGGGTGCGATGTGCCCTTGTGGGGCCGGGTCATCCGGGACCGCGACGGGCGTGTGCGGGGCGCGGGTGGCGTGGCCGTGGTGGACCGGCCCGCGCCGGCGTCCCGGACGGCGTCGCCGAGCACCCCGCACGCCAGGATCGCCAGACCGAGTACGACACCGGGTGGCGCGAGCAGCCAGGGCTGCCGGTCGGTGACGGCAGCCGCGTCGGCGATCATGTTGCCCCAGGTGGGCGTGGGCGGGTCGGCGCCGAACCCCAGATAGCTCAGACCCGCGTCGATCATCAGGGCCCCGCCGGCGAACAGCGAGACCTGGACGACGACCAGCCCCGCCACCCGCGGCAGCACATGGCGCACGAGGATGTGACGCCGGCTCAGGCCGCTCACCCGGGCCGCCGCGACGTACAACTCCTGCCGTACGGCGAGGGTGGCACCCCGCACCACCCGGGCGACGCCGGGGGAGACCAGCACCCCGAGCACCGCCATCGCCAGGACCTGGTGGTCGCCGACGACGGCCAGGACGACGAGCAGGGTGACCAGGACGGGGATCGCGAGCATGACGTCCACCGCCCAGGAGAAGACCCGGTCGAACCAGCCGCCGAGGAAACCGGCCGTGACCCCGCAGCCGGCGCCGACGACGAGCACGGTCGCCGCGGCAACGGAGGCGTCGGTCAGGCTGGGCCGGCCGCCGTACATGAGGCGGCTGAGCACGTCCCGGCCCAGGTTGTCGGTGCCCAGCGGATGCGCCCCGCTCGGACCGGTGAGGACGTGGTCCAGGTCGGTGGCGGTCGGGCCGTGCGGCGCGAGCCACGGAGCGGCGAGGGACGCCAGGACCAGCAGCGCGAGGTACGCCAGGCACACGAGGGCGGCCGGGCGCCGCAGCACGGTGCGCATCATCGGCGCGGGTCGGCGGCGTCGTACGGCGGAGGGCGGTTCGGTCATGGCACACGCACCTTGGGGTTGAGCCGGGCGTAGGCGAGGTCGACGGCGAGGTTCACGGCGACGACCACCAGCGTGAACACCACGACCACGCCCTGGATCACGGGGATGTCGTGCTGGGTCGTGGCCTGCGCGGCGAGACCGCCGAGGCCCGGCATGGCGAAGACGGCCTCCCCGAAGACGGTGCCGCTGAGCAGGCCGACGGAGGTGAGACCGACCAGCGTCACCACGGGTATGGCCGCGTTGCGCAGTGCGTGCCGCAGGACGACGGAGGCCGGCGAGGCCCCGTTGGCGCGCAGCGTGGTGACGAAGTCCTGGGAGAGGGCCTCCAGCATCGCGTCGCGTGTCTGTTTGGCGAACACCGCGATCCCGGGCAGCGCCAGGGTGGCCACGGGCAGCACGAGACTGCGCGCCCACCCGCCGGGGGCGTCGGAGAACGCCACGTACCCGGTCGCGGGGAACACCGGAACGGCCACGGCGAGCAGGGCGACCAGGACCAGCGCCAGCCAGAACCCCGGCAACGCGTACCCGATCAGCGACACCAGGTCCACGGCACGGCCGATGCGCCCGCCGCGCACCGCGCTCAGCACACCCAGCGCCACCCCGAGCACGGCCGTGACGGTGGTCGTGCACACGATCAGTGAGAGCGTCACCGGCAGACGGCCCGCGATCTCCGCGCCGACGTCGAGTCCGCTGATCGGCGAGGACCCCAGGTCGCCGCGCAGCGCGTGGCCCAGCCAGTGGGCGTACTGGACCAGCAGCGGTTCGTCCAGGTGCAGTCGGTGGGCCAGGAGCCGGTGGGCCTCGGGGCTGTAGTGATCGCCCAGGATCGTGCGGGCGGTGTCTCCGGGAGCCGCCGCCTGGAGCAGGAACGTCAGCAGTGAGACGAGGAGGACGAGCACGGCCGAGACCAGCAGCCGGCGTGCGATCAACCGCGGCATGGCGTTCAGGCTCCCGGGTCCGCCGCCGGGCGCCAGTCGACGACGCTCGGGAACGGCCTGTCCCGCACCGCCTCGATCCGCACGCTGTCGCGGTGGAAGAGGAACACCGGACTCAGGCACACCGGCAGGAACCAGGCCTGCTCCACCACCCGCCGGACGATGTCCCGGTCCAGGCCCGCGCGGGTCTTCTCGTCCGCGGCGGCCGCCTGCGGGTCCAGCCGCTCCAGTTCGGGATCAAAGCTGTGGAAGGGGTTCATGCCGACGGCGTCCCGCAGCCACAGCCCCCGGCCCATGAAGTAGACCGGCAGCGCCCCCCAACCCATCGTCGACGCGGGATACCTGGTGATCTCCTGCGCCGCGCCGGCGGGGTCCTTCGCCGTGATCCGCATCCGGACGCCCACCTTCTCCAGGTCGGCGGCTACGGCCTGGGCGATCTCCCCGGGGAACGCGGGGGTCGACGGGACGACCACCGGAAGGGTGAAGCCGTCGGCGTACCCGGCCGCGGCCAGGAGCTGCTTGGCCTTGACCGGGTCGTGGGGGTAGAAGACGGTGTCGTTGTGGCCGTCCTGACCGGGCACCGCCGGCTGGTCGGTGGGTGTGCCGTAGGCGCCGAGCAACGCCTTGGTGATCTTCTCGCGGTCCACGGCGTGGTTGAGGGCCTGCCGCACGCGGACGTCACGCAGCGGCGGGCACAGCTTCCCGGCACGGTCGTTGAGCTGGATGCCCATCACGATGTTGGGGCTGGAGGCGACCTTCAGCCCCGCCCGCGCCGCGCCGGAGGCGATCGCGTAGCTGCCGGAGATGACATCCACCTGGCCCGTCTTGAGCGCGGCGAGGGCGGTGTTCTCGTTGGGCAGGACCTTGATGACGATCCTGTCGTAGCGGCGGTCCTTCGCGTTCCAGTACCTCGGGTTGGGCACATAGGTGTAGTGGTCGCCCGCCACCGTCTCGGCCGGAGCCAGCATGTAGGGGCCCGCGCCGGAGGTACGGCGAGCGAGTGTGCCGGGATCGGCGAGCGCTCGGGGGCTGATCAGGTTGCCCGCGAAGTAGTCCTGGGTGAAGAGCGCCGGCAGCTGCGGGTGCGGCTGGGAAAGAGCGAGGTGGACCGTGTGCTCGTCGAGTGCCTCCACCTTGGCGACGGGCGCGAGGAAGGCCGCCGCCTGGCCCGCCGCCCGCTTGAAGTACGCGATGTTCCGTTCGACCGCCTCGGCGTCGAGCGGCGCGCCGTCGCTGAAGGTCACGCCCGCACGGAGCTTGATCTCGAAGGCGGTGTTGCCCTTGCCGAGGTACCTCCACGAGGTCGCCAGGCGCGGTCGCAGACTGCCGTCGGCGGCGCGGTGGATCAGCGGGTCGTAGGCCGGGTTGAGGTAGAACAGCGACTCGCCGCCGGCCTTGGCGGGGTCGAGACTGACCGGTGGCCAGAACTGTCCGATGCGCAGAGTGCTGTGCGAGGTCGCCGAGCCGGCGGAACCGGCGCCACCGCTGCACGCGGCCAGCGTCAGCCCGGAGGCGAGCACGGTCGCCGTGGCCGCGAACCGCCGTCGCGACAGGCCCGCCCGGTCCGGCGCCGGGGCTTGGGTGAGGCGGGCGGGGAGTGTCCCGCCGAGGGATGCGGTGCTCATCGTGGGCTCCTGTCGTGAGAGAGGGCGGGCGGGTGAGGAGGACCGGCGGTCCACTGGCGGTCGAACAGCAGGTGACCGTCGAGCGTGATCCGGCCGGTGGCCCGCACACCGGAGGCCTGGGCGGTGATGTCGGCGTCGACGGTGATGTGGTGACCGGTGTCGGTGTGGACTTCGCCGAAGGCGCTGACGGTGACGGTGGCGGCGTCCGGCCGCACGCGGTCGGCCGTCGCGGCGATCTCCTGCCGGCCGCGCACGCGGTGGGCACGGCCGTGGGTGTGCGGTACGGCCGCTCCGTCGTCGCTCAGGGCGATGCGCACGGAGACCGTGTTGCCGAGGTGGTCGTCGGCGATCTCCCAGACGGGTGGGCCGGAAGCCGAGGCGGCGGCGGGGACGGGTGCCGTGCCCGGGGCCGGGGGCTCGGAGGCCGTGCCGGTGGCCACGGACAGCAGCTCCAGGAGTGAACTCGGATCCGGGGCCGGGAAGTCGAGCACGTCGGCGTTCCCGACGCGCTCCGCGGGCAGGACGGGGAGCACCAGTCCGGTCACCTCGGGCCACGCGTCCGCGCGCCCCGGCTCCTCGGGCCAGACACGCGGGAAGTCGCCCGGCGCGACGACGACGCGCAGCCGGTGTCCGGGACGCACTTCGTACGTCGTCGGACCGAGCGTGACGTCGACGGTGCCGCCGGCGAGCGGCTCCCCGGCCCACAGACCCGCGCAGACCAGGGTGGAACGGCCCATCGGATCGACGTCCGTGAGCTTCACCGACACGCGCGGCCAGGGCGCGGTGACGGTCACCACGGGACGCCCGCACAGCAGTTGTGGCTCGCGACCCGGCGGCGATGTCAGGCACAGACCGCGGGTGTCGTCGTCGTGCTGGTCGAGAGGGAGGCCGAAGGGCCCGGACGGAACGGCCCACAGGCCGCTGAGTGCGCCGGTCGCCGGATCGGGCCGCACCGCCACGGTGCACGTCCAGGTCGCCGGATGCACCGGCACGGCGCTGTCGCCCGTGGGCCAGTCCGGCAGACCCAGCCAACGCGGCGCGTCGCCTCCCTCGACGTACACGCTGACGGGCGGCGCCTTGTCCGCGTCGTTCGGCTCGTCGCGCAGCCACCGGTCCCACCAGGCCAGCGCGAGCTGGAGGAAGTCGACGGGCACGTGCGGCGATTCGTGGGGCATGGTGTGCAGCCACGGTCCCGCGATCAGCCGCTTCGGCCCGGTCATCTTCTCGTACGCCCGCAGCGTGCCCTCGCAGAACAGGTCCCGCCATCCGGCGAAGCACAGTGCGGGGACGTCGATCGCCGAGGCGTCGATGCGCGCGCGGTCCCACACCGGGTCGCCGGGGCCCGGGCCGAAGAGGTCCAGCAGGTGCGGGCGCTCGCTCCGGCGAGTGCGCCAGCGCGCCCGCTCGGCCAGGTCGGCGTAGTCGTCGAGCGGCGGCAGCAGCTGGCCGAGCAGCATGGTCATCGACCACAGGCCCAGCGGGCCGAGCGCGCCGCGGGTGCCACCGGGGTGGACGAAGTCGTGGCCCGGGTCGTCCGTGCTTTCGAGGACGACGATCGCACGCAGTGCGGCGGGGCGCCGGGCCGCGGTGCGCATCGTCGTCATCCCGCCGTAGGAGCCGCCCCACATGCCGACCGTGCCGTCGCACCAGGGCTGACGGACGGCCCAGGCGATGGCGTCGAGCGCGTCGTCCGCCTCCTGCGGGTGGAACGGTGGCCTGCGCACGCCGTCGGAGGACCCGAGACCGCGCAGGTCCACCAGCAGCGAGGGGTAGCCGCGCGAGGCGAACCAGCGGAAGACGGCGGAGCCCGACAGGGCGGCGACGTCGCGGCGGTAGGGGAGAAGCGTGAGGAGAAGCGGTGCGGGGGCGGCGCCCTCGGGCAGGAACAGGTCGCCGGAGAGCGTGACATCGGGATCGGCCGTGGGGATGCGGACGTCGCGGTGCACGACGACGCCGTAGCGGCGGCCCGGGCCTTCGAGGGGAGGTTCGGGTGCGTTCATGGTGGCCTCTCGCCACGAGCAGGAGCTGTGACTGTGTCGGGAAAGGGATGGCGCGTCGGCTTCGAGGGGGTTCCGCGTGCTCGTGTCAGGCCGGGCACGCGGAACCGCGCCTCTTCTCGGCCGGCTCCGCGTCAGGTCAGACGCCGGCCGCGTTCATGAGGAGCGGGAAGGACGCGTGCAACTCGCGCTCCCAGTAGGGCCAGTTGTGGATGCCCGGGCCGTAGAGGTTGGCCGTGATGTTCGCGCCGACCTGGTGCAGGCGGTCGACGAACGCCTCGGTCATGATCTCGATCAGCGGTTCGATGTTGGGATCGGCCGGTGTGCCCGGCGGCTCGAAGGGGCCGGGCCGGCCGTTGCCGCTGGAGGCGTACAACGGGATGTCCTTGAGCAGGTACGCGAGGTCGTACGGATTGTGGGCCGACCACCGCCCCGGATCGACGGCCGGGTCCCCCCACAGGGCGTCCGGGTCGAACCCCTCCACCTGGAGGGTGCCCCGCACCAGCGCGGGACCGTCGAACGGGCTCGGGTCGTGCGGTCCGGTGTACGTGGTGTGGACGACACCGCTGTACGCGGCCGCGGCACGGAACATGCCGGGGTGGCGGGCCGCGTACGACATCGCGCCGAAGCCGCCCATCGACAGACCGGCGATGACGCGCCGCGGGCCGGCGCCGTAGCCGCCTTCCAGGATGCGTACCAGTTCGACGAGATGGAACGTCTCCCAGGCCGGAGCGCCGCCGAAGCCGTGGTTCCACCAGTCCGAGTAGAAGCCGGCACGGCCGCCGGTCGGCATGACGACGAGGACGCCGGTGTCCCGCGTCAGCGCGGCGACGTCGGTGGAGCGGGTCCACGACGAGTAGTCGTCGCCCGCGCCGTGCAGCAGATACAGCACCGGCCAGGTGCGGGCCGGGTTCGGGGTCCACCCCGGCGGCAACAGCAGCCGTACCTTCACCGCCGGGTCGGCGAGAGCGGGGGAGTCGATGGTGAGGTCCAGGGTCCGGGCGTCGACGTAGGTCTCGGCCACGACGCGGGCGTCGCCGAACGTGCCGGCCGCGCGCCGTGCCGGCTTGGCCTTGTGCCGGGCCGGCGGGGCCGCGGCGCCGGCGGGGGTGGCCGTCAACGCGACCGCCGAAGCGGCCGCGGCGGCACCCGTGAGGAATCTACGTCGGTCCATGCGGGGCATCGTCGCCTCCTGGGACGTGGGGAAAGGGAGGATTTCTCAGGGGAGTCGGGCGCGGATCAGGACGGCCGGGAGCCGCCGCTCTCGCGGAGCAGATAGCGCTGGAGCTTGCCGCTGGGCGTGCGGGGCAGTCGCTTCACGAAGCGGATCTCACGCGGATAGGCATGCGCGGCGAGGTGCGACTTCACATGCTTCTGGAGCTCGTCGACCAGCGCGTCGCCCGGCTCGGCGCCCTGCCGCAGCACCACATGGGCGACGACGATCTCGCCGCGCAGGTCGTCCGGAGCGCCGACGACGGCGGCCTCCGCCACGGCTTCGTGCCGCTCCAGCAGGCTCTCCACCTCGTACGGGCCGATGCGGTAACCGGCCATCAGAATCACGTCGTCGTCGCGTGACGCGAAGGTGAGATAGCCGTCGTCGTCCTGGGCCGCCGCGTCACCGGTGAGGTACCAGCGGCCGTCGGCGGTGAAGCGCTCCGCGGTGCGCTCAGGGGCGTCGCGGTAGCCGGTGAACCACATCAGAAAGCTCGACTCCACGTCGACCGCGAGCCGGCCCGTCGTACCGCGCGGCGCGGGTTCGTCCGCGTCCGGACGCAGCACGTCGAGGCGCCAGCCGGGCAGCGCACGGCCCATCGAACCGGGCCGCAGGGGCGCCGCGACCTCGGGATGCCAGGCGTTGGCCACGGCCATGCCGAGCTCGGTCTGACCGTAGTGGTCGCGCACCGGAACGCCCAGTGTCCGCTCGGCCCAGGCGACGACGTCCGCGCCGAGCGGCTCGCCGGCCGAGGAGCAGTGCCGCAGCGCGAGGGGCTCGGTCCGCGCCGGGGTATGGGCGCGCAGCGCCCGGAACACCGTGGGTCCCGCGGTGAAGTTGGTGACGCGAAACCTCGCCAGGACGGACCAGGTCAGCTCGGACGAGAACGCGCTGTGCAGCAGAAGTGTGGTCCGGCCGAGGGCGAGCGGGCCGATCAGCCCGTAGTACAGGCCGTACGCCCAGCCGGGGTCCGCCGCGTTCCAGAAGACGTCGTCGGGGCGGTGGTCGAGACCGTACTCCTGGTACATGAGGATCGCCGCCACGGCCCGCAGCGGGAGCGATACGGCCTTCGGGGTGCCGGTCGTGCCCGAGGTGAACAGCTCGACGAGGGTTCCGTCGCCGCCGACGGCCACGGGGTGCGGCCAGGGTTCCGCCGTGAGCAGGTCGTGCAGGGCGAGGTCGGTTCCGGTGGCGGCACCGGTGCTGATGACCCGCCATTCGGGGGCGTCCGGTATGCCGTCGCCCGGTGCGAGTTTGGGCCGCTGCGACGGATCGCAGATCACCGCCTTGGTGCCGTTGCCGGTGATCCGCAGGGCGATCGCGGGCCGGGCGAAGGCGGTGAACAGGGGGACCTGCACCGCCCCGAGCCGCCAGATCGCCAGGGCCGCCACGACCAGGTCGGCCGACTTGGGCATCAGCGTGGCCACCCGGTCGCCCGCCCCGACTCCCAGCCCGGCCAGCGCGGTCGCGAGCCGTGCGGACCGGTCGTGCAACTCACCGTAGGTCAGGCCGGTGCTGGTGAGGTCCGGCTCGACGACCCGCACGGCGACGGCGTCCGGCGGATGTCGGTCGCACAGCAGCCCGGCGGCGACGGCCTCAGGCCCGGCGACCGCCGCCAGGGTCTCCGCGACGCGTTCGTGTGGCAAAGTCATTGCGGCTCCCGGATCCATGGGGCACCTTGATGCCCGACTGTTAACCAGATGTTTCCGGCGCGGTGGCAGCGCGAGGTACCCCCGACTGAGGGGGGCGCCCCCGCGACGCGGCTCATTCCAGGAGGCGGCGTGAACCGCTCTGTGGCAGCAGACGACCAGACCCGGATACAGCGCACACTCGCCCGGCTGCGGGATGCCACCGACCTGCCCCTCACCTTCGGCGGAGCGGTCAACAGCGGCATGCAACTGCAGCTCACGCAGTTCGTCGGAGCCATCGCCGGGGCGCTGCGCGGGGCCGTCCTCGACCCCGGGCGCGGACTCGGCGGCAAGGCGGTGACGCTGCGGAGGCCCCAACTGGTCAACGACTACGTGGGCTCGCAGGGCATCAGCCACCACTACGACCACATCATCCAGGCCGAATGCCTGCGGGCCCTGGTCGCCGTGCCCCTGGTGGTCCGCGGCCGGGTGCGCGGTGTGCTGTACGGCGCCGTACGCAGCGCCACACCGCTCGGGGACCGGATCGTCCACTCCGTCATGGAGATGGCCCGGGAGCTGGAGCAGGACCTGGCGGTCGAGGACGAACTCGCGCGGCGACTGCGCTGGCTCGACGAGCGGGTGCCGGAGCCGAGGGCGGCGGGCGCCCCCGAGCCGGCCGGAACCCACCGGGAACAGCTCCGCGAGGCCTACACGGAGCTGCGGATCCTGGCCAACAACACCGACGACCCGACGCTGCGGGAGCGGATCGAGGCGGTGTGCCACAAGCTCTCCACGGCCGGCGGCGACACCCGCCCCGCGGACGGCGCGGTGGTGCGACGGCAGGAGACACCGCTGTCGGCCCGTGAGCTGGACGTGCTCGCCTGCGTCGCTCTGGGCTGGACGAACCCGCAGGTCGCCGCCGACCTCGGGATCACCGTCGAGACGGTGAAGAGCTATCTGCGCAGCGCCACCCGCAAACTCCAGGCACGCTCCCGGCTGGAGGCGGTGGTCGCGGCACGACGCCGCGGTCTGCTGCCCTGACAGGACCCTTCCCCCTACCCGGGCCTCGGCCCGCCGTGGGCCCGCCCCGGACCGGCCCGGGGTTGACGTGACACCGGCCCGGTGCACTATCGTTCCCGGCCCAGTGGAACCGCCGTGTCAGGACGTCGGTCCGCCGCTCATCTCCCCGGCGCACAGCGCCGGTTCCTCCGTGCCCGTGGCACCACGCACACCATGGCCGCCCGCCCCGCGCACAGCCGGCGCGCCGAGCGGTCCCGCGTGCACACGCACCGGGCACTCGCATCCCAGGAGACGACGTCATGGACCGCCCTGTGCCGAACGACGCCATGGGCCACGCCGCCCCGTACGAGAGCGAGATCCGCGAACTGCTCGCGCGGATGACCCTCGACGAGAAGCTGGGCCAGCTCCAGCAACTCGCCTGGACCGCCGACACCGGGCCCGGCCACGACCAGGCACACCTCGTGGGACGCGCCGCGCGCGCCGGCCGGCTGGGCTCCGTGCTGAACCTCCACGGTGCCCGCGCGACCAACGACCTCCAGCGCATGGCCGTCGAGGAGAGCCGGCTCGGCATTCCACTGGTCTTCGGCATGGACGTCGTCCACGGATTTTGGACCACCTTCCCCATCTCGCTGGCCCAGGCGGCGAGTTTCGACCCGGACATCGCCGAGCAGGAGGCCCGCATCTCCGCCGAGGAGGCGCGGTCGGCCGGCGTCCACTGGGCGTTCTCACCCATGATGGACGTCACCGCCGAGCCGCGCTGGGGACGGATCTCCGAGAGCTGCGGCGAGGACCCCTGCCTCACGGCGGCGTTCGCGACCGCCAAGATCCGTGGATACCAGGGCAACGGTGCCGGACGGATCGCACGGGACCGCATGGCCGCCTGCGCCAAGCACTTCGTCGGCTACGGCGCGGTCGAGGGCGGCCGCGAGTACAACACGGTGGACGTGTCCGAGTCACGGCTGCGGAACCTGCACCTGCCGCCGTTCCGGGCCGCCGTCGAGGCAGGCGTGGCCACGGTCATGGCCGCGTTCAACACCGTCAGCGGCGTACCAGCGCACGCCAACGCCCGTACGCTGACCGACGTCCTCAAGCGGGACTGGGGCTTCGGCGGCGTCGTGGTCAGCGACTGGACGGGCGTGGCGGAACTGGTGCCCCACGGTTTCGCCGCCGACCCCGCGCACGCCGCCCGGCTCGCGCTCGGCGCCGGTGTCGACATGGAGATGGTCAGCACCTGCTTCGCCGACCACGGTGCGGGACTGCTGGCGGACGGCCGTCTCACGGCCGGCCGTCTGGACGACGCCGTGGCGCGGGTGCTGCGTCTGAAGTTCCGGCTCGGTCTCTTCGACAACCCCTACGCGGACGAGCGCACGGAGATCACCGCACCGTCCGCGCACGCCCGTCGCGCCGCGCGTGCCGCCGCCGCCCGCTCCATGGTGCTGCTCAAGAACGAGAGCGGCGCACTTCCCCTGCCTCGGGACGCCGCGTCGATCGCGGTGGTCGGCCCGTTCGCCGAGTCGACCGACCTCAACGGCGCGTGGGCCGGGCCGGGCGCCGACGCCTTCCCCGCCGTCACCATGGCGGACGGCATCCGGCAAGCGGTGCCCGGAGCAAAGATCCGTTGCGCAAAGGGAGTCGACCCGGAGGGCAAGGACACGTCCGGGATCGCGGCCGCCGTCGCCGCGGCCGAGGTGTCCGACGTGACCGTGGTCGTGGTCGGCGAGCCGGCGGCCCTGAGCGGCGAAGGCGGCTCGCGCAGCGCCATCGGCCTGCCCGGCGAGCAGGACCGCCTCGTCGCCGCGATCGCCGGCACGGGCCGCCCCTGCGTCGTCGTACTGACCTGCGGCCGCCCCCTCGCCCTCGGCGACTGGCTCGACGCGGTGCCGGCGGTCCTCGTCGCCTGGCATCCGGGCCTCGAAGCCGGCCACGCCCTGGCCGACGTGCTGTTCGGCGCCGTCGACCCGGGTGCCAGACTCCCGGTGTCGTT
The DNA here is from genome assembly GCF_040628575.1 of Streptomyces sp. NPDC006393. Taxonomy (NCBI): domain Bacteria; kingdom Bacillati; phylum Actinomycetota; class Actinomycetes; order Kitasatosporales; family Streptomycetaceae; genus Streptomyces; species Streptomyces sp. NPDC006393. Next base: position 4,176 of record NZ_JBEXZD010000051.1, on the reverse strand, counting down.
CCCCCGCACCACGGGTCAGATCCCCATCGCCTACAACCACGAGAACACCGGCCGCCCGTGCGGCCCAGGACCCCAGCCCCCGCGCTACGGCTCGCGCTACCTCGACCTGGACCACGGCCCGCGGTTCCCCTTCGGCCACGGCCTCGGCTACACCACGTTCGAGCTCGGCCGGCCCACCGTGGACACCACGGCCCTCACCGCGCAGGCCCTCCTCGAAGGAGCCACGGTCACAGCCTCCGTGACGGTGACCAACACCGGCGCCCGGGCCGGCGACGAGGTCGTCCAGCTCTACATCCGCGACCCGGTGGCAAGCCTCGTCCAACCCGTTCGCCGCCTGCGGGCCTTCCGCCGCATCCACCTCCCCGCTGGACGGAGCACCACAGTGACCTTCACCCTCGGCGCGGAGGACTTCGGCTTCTGGACGAACTGTCCCGAGGGCGAGTTCCTCGTCGAACCGGGCGACATCCACCTCCACCTGAGCATCGGCTCCCACCCGACCGCCACGGGTTGCGCTCTCACCATCAAGTGACGTGACCGTGTGCCGCCTCGGCCGTCAACGGGTGTCGCGCCGGCCGTAGGTGAGCCGCCGGAGCAGCCACTCGGCGGGGCCGGTGCGGCCGTGGCGATCGAGCCACACGGCGCCGGCCACGCTCACGAACCAGACGGCGACGGCGAGCACCACCGCGGTGACCGAGCCGCCGCCCAACGAGTCGGTCAGGCCCAGGCTGTACGGCGCGAGGAGGACGAGCCAGGCGACGGACTGGAAGAGGTAGCCGGAGAGCGAGCGCTGCCCCAGCGCCGCGAGCGACGTGACCAGCGGGCCCGGTGCGGCGCGCGACACGCGCAGGGCGATCAGACCGAACACCGCGACGTAGCCGGGCCCGGCGAACATGCCGCTGACGGCGTAGAGGGTCGACATGAGCGACGCCGTCGAGGCGTCGACGTGCAGCCATCCCGCGGCCACCAGCCCCAGCGGGAGCCCTCCCGCCACGGCGAGGCCGAGGCCGGCCACGGCGGTGCGGCGCAGCAGCCGCTGGTGGCGGGCCGGGTCCTCCAGCACCTGCTTGCGCGCGGCCCACATGCCGAGCCAGGTGATGAGGATGAACGGCAGGACCGTCACCGTGTGCGTGGGCCACTCGGCGAGCCGGTCGAGCATGCCCTGGAGGTAGTCCGGCGCGGCGAGCGAGTCGACGTGCCGGCTCGGGACGGTGGCGCCGGAGCCCGGCGCGGAACCGGACGACAGCGCCCGGGCCACGAGCGTTCCGAGCACCAGGACCTCCACCGCGGACAGCGCCCAGAGCCAGGTCACGATCCGGTGCACCCGGTCGCTCCGCTCGAGGAGCACCAGGGTCATGACGATCCCGACCAGGCCGTAGGCGCCGAGGAAGTCGCCGTAGTAGAGCAGCGCGGCATGAGCGAACCCGAAGACGACGAGCCATGCGTTGCGCCGGAGCAGCACCGACCGCACGGCCGAGCGCGGCGCACCGGCCGCCGTCTGACGGCGGGCCAGCTGGACCAGTCCGTAGCCGAACATGACCGCGAACACCGGATATCCGCGGGCATGGACCAGCGTGAACATGGCGAGGTTGACGCCGCGGTCGACGCCCTGGGGCGACGGCTCGGCCCCTGGTTCGCCCGCGAACACAACGCCCGCCGCGTTGGCGAGCGCGATGATCAGCAGCATCGCGCCCCTGCCGAGGTCCGGCGCCAGCGCGCGCTCCGCACGCCGCACCGGCCCCCGCACCGGCCGCACGCCGCGATCTACATGGTCGACGGTCATCCGTGTCCCCTTCCCCCTGCTTCAGACTCGGGTCCTTATTTATATATCAGAGAAACTATAGGTGAGAAACTAATCCAGGTCGCGGGGAGGCCGGGGCTCAGGGTGGGCGATGATGAGACAGTCGATCGGGCCGTGGCAGCGATGGAGGAAGTGCGTGAACAGCGAGGACACCGTGCCGGACGGCCTGCGCAGGCTCTGGCGCCTGTCGGAGCCTTCGCGCCTGGGCCGGCCCGCCGCGCTCGACATCGGCCGGGTGGTCGGGGTGGCCGTCGAACTGGCAGACCGTGACGGGCTCGCCGGAGTGACGCTGCCCAAGGTCGGGGCCGCGCTCGGGGTGACGAGCATGTCGCTCTATCGCTATGTCGGTTCCAAGGACGAGCTGCTCGTGCTGATGAGCGACGCCGCTCTCGGCGAGCCGCCGGCACGCGACGGCGACGCACCGTCCTGGCGCGACGGCCTGCGCGACTGGGCCCGCGCCCAGCGCGAGGTGTATCTGCGGCGTCCCTGGCTCGTCCGGGTGCCGATGTCCGGTCCGCCCGCCGGGCCCCATCACATCGCCTGGATGGAATCGGGGCTGGCGGTACTGCGCGGGACCGGTCTCGACTGGGCGCGCAAGCTCGCCGTACTCGGCCTGATCAGCGGTTACGCGCGCCAGGCGGTACAGCAGTCGCAGGATCTCGCCGCGGGCAGGGGCGAGGGGACCGACCAGGCGAGCGCGGAACGGGACTACGGCCGCGCGCTGGCGCGGCTCGTCGATCCCGGCCGTTTCCCGGAGTCGGCCCGGCTGTTCGCCTCGTCCCTCTTCGAGGCCCCGCCCGCCACCACCGACGAGGCGATGGCGGACAGCGACTTCGCGATCGGCCTGGAGCTGATCCTCGACGGTGTCGCAGCCGCCGTCACCCGCGCGACGGACGGCGCCGCGACCAGGTGAGCTTGAGGAGCTGCGTCACACTCCGGCCGTGTCGCCCACCGTGTCCGCCCGCCGGGCCGGCGGTGTCGGCCTGGTCCGGCGTCGCCCGGCGCTCGCGATGACGCTGGTGAGGGCGCCCGCGAGCAGCCCCCAGAAGGCGGATCCGATGCCCAGCAGCGTGACACCGGACGCGGTGGCGAGGAACGTGACGACGGCGGCCTCCCGCGACTCCTTGTCGGACAGGGCCGTGGTCAGGGAGCTCTCGATGGTGGCCAGCAGACCGACGCCCGCCGTGGCGAGCACCAGGGCGTGCGGCATGGCGGTGAGCAGCGATGCGACCGTGGCACCGAACACGCCGACGCAGAGATAGAAGACGCCGGCCCACACGGCGGCGGCGTAGCGCTTGTTCCGGTCCGGGTGCGCCTCCTGGCCGGTGCAGATCGCGGCGGTGATGGAGGAGAGGTTCAGCCCGAACGCGCCGAACGGGGCGAGTAGTGCGTTGACCGCTCCGGTCCACGTCATCAGCGGCGAGACGGGCACGTCGTAGCCCGAGCCGCGCAGCACGGCGACTCCGGGCAGGTTCTGCGAGGCCATCGTGACCACGAACAGCGGCACACCGACGCTGACGAGGACCTTCCAGTCGAAGTCCGGCGCGACGAAGACCGGTTCGGCGAGCGAGACCCGCAGCCTGTCCAGGCGCCACCCGCCGGTGAGGACCGAGGCGAGGACACCGCCGGCCAGGGCGAGGAGCACCGCGTACCGCGGTGCGAACCGGCGCGCCAGGAGATAGAGCACGAACACGGGGAAGGCGACCGCGAAACTGTCGTGCATCGTGCTGAACAGGCCGGTGCCGAACCGCAGCAGCACCCCGGCGAGCAGCGCCGAGGCCAGCGGCACGGGGATGCGGTCCATGGCACGGGCGAACCACCCGGTCACGCCGGTGACGAGGACCAGCAGTGCCGAGAAGACGAACGCGCCCACGGCCTGCCCCATCGGCACCCCTACCAGGCTGGTGGAGAGCAGGGCCGCGCCCGGTGTCGACCACGCGGTGACGACGGGGGCGCGATGGCGCAGGGAGAGTCCGACGCAGGTGACGGCGAGCCCGAAGCCGAGCGCGAGCATCCAGGAGCCGATCTCCCTCGGCCCCGCCCCCGCGGCCTTCGCCGCGGTGAACACGAGCGCGGCCGAGCTGGTGACGCCCACGGTGACGGCGATCAGTCCGGCGGCCACGGCCGACGGCGGGGCGGCCGCGCGTACGCGGTCGGTGAAGGAGGGCATGCGGGGCAACTTCCGGGACGAGGGCGGCGGGATGCGGGCGGAGCGGGGCGGGGCAGAGCCGGGCGGGGCGGAGCGGTGCGCCGGGCAGGAGTCGGCGACAGACTGTTCCGAACCCTTCCGAACCCTTCCGAACCCTTCCGAACCCCTCCGCGCCCCTCCGGACCCGCCGTTCCATAAACGGAACGTTCTGTTTGTGGAACACTAGAGA
>NZ_JBEXZD010000050.1:0-51527 GCF_040628575.1 Streptomyces sp. NPDC006393 | reverse complement strand
GTGCCCGCGGCGTGGACCGGGGCGTCCCGGTGCGGCTGCAACTCCTGCTGCTGACCACCCGTCTGGCCGCCGCCTGGGCCGGCTCCTCCGTGTCGACGCGCGGAACGGGCGGATGCTGCATCGTGCCGGGGTGAGCACCCGAGCGGACGGACCGAATCACCCGGGTGATCGGCGCGTCAGGCCTCCGGCGGGCCCGCGGCCTCGCGCTCCACGAGCAGCCGGGTCAGTTCGACTCTGGTGTTGATGCCCAGCTTGGTGAAGATGTGACGCAGATGGGTGTTCACGGTGTGGACGGACAGATACAGGCGTTCGGCGATGGCACGGTTGGTGAGCCCCTCCGCGACCAGCGGTGCGACCCTCAGTTCCGACTCGGACAAGCTGTCCCATCCGGACGTGGCCGCCGGGCGGTGCGGTCCGGGGGCGGCACGCACACCGAGGTCGGCCAGACGCCGCCGTACCCGGTCGTGGTCGCGGGTGGCGCCGCATCGCCGCAGCAGGCCCTGCGCCTCCCGAAGCTCCTGGACGGCCTCGTCGACGGCGCCCTCGCCGATCAGCGCATGGCCCAGATCCTCGTGGGCGGCAGCGAGGGCCAGGACCCGGGGTCCCAGCCGGTAGTCCCGGACGGCGGCCCGGAGCAGCCGGGAGCTGCCCTCGACCAGGCCCTGGACATGGGCGTGGACGGCCCGGGTGACGACGTGGCCGCCTGACTCGGCGGCGATGCGCCGCAGCACCGCGAGGATCGCCTCCGCCGCCTCCCGCCCGCCGCCCCGCAGCGCGATCCGCACCAGCCGCGGCCAGTGGCCGGGCGGTACCGACGGCAGCCAGGCCGGTCCTGTGCCGAATCCGCGGGTGAGGTCGGCCGCCTCCCGCGAGTGGTTCTCCGCGTCGAGCAGAGCGGCCTTGGCCAATGCCAGCCAGGGACCGTGCGGCGGGTTCGCGATGCCGGCCGTCGCCTCGGCGGTCCGCAGGTGCGTCCGCGCCTGGGACAGGTCTCCGCGGCGCACGGCGACATCGGCGAGCACCGCCCGCGCCAGCGGGACCGCGCGGGTGATCTCCAGTTCGTCGGCGACCGCCAGGCACGCCTCCGCCTCGACGGCCGCGTCGTCCAGGGCGCCGCGTTCGAGCAGCACGAAGGCGCGGTGGACGTACCAGTGCGGAAGGGACCAGCCGAGCCCCACCGCCTCGGCCTGGCGCCGGCCTTCCCGCAGGGTCCGTTCGGCCTCGTCCAGGCGGTCCGTAGCGGTCAGGACCGTGGCCAGCCACAGGGCGGGCACCCGCGGCGGGCGCAGCCGTATGGTGTGCGGCTCGGCGTCCGACCGCTGCCTGGCCTGCTCGGCGAGTTCGACGGCGTCGGACAACCGGCCGCGGTAGAAGGCGATCTGGGACTGGAAGACCATCGCGCTCACGACCACCGCGGTGTCCCGGCTCCTGCGGGCGCCCTCGATCAGCATGCCGCCGATCGCCTCGGCCGACACGAGCTCGCCCATCGACACCAGTCCGGTGCCCTGCGTCTTGAGCAGTTGGGTGCGCAGGTCCTCGCGCAGGTCGGGCAGCGCGAGCGCGAGGCGTGTGTGCGCCATGGCCGTCGTGTCGTCCCCCGTCGCCTGGTGGATCTCGGCCGCGACCAGGTGCAGGGCTGCCTGTTGAGCGGCGGCCAGGTCGTCGGAGAGCGTGGTGTTCACCAGGTGGAGTGCCTCGTGGATCCGGCGGGTCCCGGTGAGCTGGTACGAGGCCTCGGTCAGCAGCTCGATCCGGCGCGGGTCGCTCGGCGGCAGCCGTTCCGCGGCTTCGAGCGCGAGGTCGGCGGCGGCTTCGGGCACCGTCTCGGCGATGTCGCCCACCGCCCGCAGCAGCGTCCGCATCGCCTCCTGGTCCAGTGGCCCCCCGCCCAGCACGACGTGCCGGATCACCTCCGCCGACGGTGCGCCCGCGGTGCCCAGGAGCTCTCCGGCCTCCCGGTGCAGGGCCGATCTCATGGGCCGGGGGAGTTCCTCGTACACGGCGCGGCGCACCAGCTCGTGCCGGAAGGCCAGGCGGTCGCCGTCCTCCGCCAGCAGCTCGGCGCTCAGCACGGCGCCGACCGCGGGCAGGAGCGTTCCGACCCGGCGGTCGAGCATCCGGGCGGCGGTCGTGAGGTCGAACCTCCTGCCGAGCACCGAACCGACCTGGAGCAGCCGCATGGCGTCCTCGGGCAGTTCCCCGAGGAGCCGGTGGACGGTGCGCCGGAAATCGGCGGGGACGGGTGGACCGCCGGCGAGCGGAGCCTGGCCTCCGCTCCGCTCCAGGGCTCCCAGGAGCTCGACGACGAGGAAGGGGTTGCCGTGCACGTCCCGCAGGAGCGGCGCGAGGCCGGACTCCGGGGTGCGGCCGAGCAGGTCCGCGGCGATCTGCGTGATCGCCTCGGTGCCGAGGGGGCGCAGGACGAGCCGTGTGGCCCCGTTCTCCTCCCAGTGGTCGCGCGCACGGCGGGCCAGGGACCGCCCGCTCGCGGACTGCATGCCGAACAGCCACAGGATCCGTGAGCCGGCCAGCCGCTTCGGCAGCGCGCGCAGCGCGGCCAGTGTGGTGGGGTCCGCCCACTGCACGTCGTCGACCACGACCGACACCGGTGCCCGCCGGACCCGGCGCTCGAGGATCTCGGCGATGCGGTCGAGGACCCAGAACGGCTCCTCGGCGACGGCCTGTTCAGGCCCGTCGCGGTCGGCTTCGCCGGTCTCCCGCAGCGCGGCCAGCAGCGAGGACTGCGCGGCGTACTGGTCGAGCTCGTCGGCCTGGACACGGACGACCTCGAAGCCCTCCGCGCGACCGACGCGCACCGCTTCCTGAAGGAGCCTCGTCTTGCCCACGCCCGGGGCGCCTTCGACGAGCAGGCACATTCCGCCGCCACCGCGCACGGCGGTGTGGGCCCGGCGCAGGACCGCGAGCTCGCTGTCCCGGCCGCGGAGGGGGAAGGTCGTCATCACCGTTGGTCCGTGCCGTCGGGGGACCAGTCGGTGATCCTGTCGTTCCGCATGGGTCCAGCATGCCGGATCCACCCTGCCGGAGCGCTGCTCACCGTCCCGGCTTCACCCGGGTGACAACTCCTCGCCAGGGCCTGCCCGAGCGGCGATGCCCGCCGGCCCGGAGGCATGCGGCGAGCGGAGCGCGATCTCCCGCGAATCACCAGTTCATGCGATGTGGCCGGGAGTCGCCTCTCCGACACTGGCGACGTCGGGCGATGTGCGTCGGTCCCGTACGCCATCGAGCCCGCCCTGTCCCGTTTCCGACTTCCCTCAGAGGTGTCCATGTCTCTCGTACTCGACTCAGCGGCCCAACGTCTTCTGTTCCGCGACGCACGCACGGCGAACGCGTTCACGGACGAGCCGGTGACGGACGAACAGGTGCGCGCCATCCACGACCTGGTGAAGTACGGCCCGACCTCCATGAACCAGCAGCCGCTGCGTGTCGTCCTCGTCCGGTCGGACGAGGCCCGTGAACGCCTGCTCGGGCACATGGCCGAGGGCAACCGGGCCAAGACCGCTTCGGCCCCGCTCGTGGCCGTCCTCGCGGCGGACTACGAGTTCCACCGGGAACTGCCGAGCCAGTTCCCGCACTTCCCGCAGGCCAAGGACGTCTTCTTCGCCGAGCGGTCGGTGCGGGAGGAGTCCGCGCGACTCAACGCCGCGCTCCAGGTGGGGTACTTCATCGTGGGGGTCCGCGCCGCCGGACTCGCCGCCGGACCCATGACGGGCTTCGACGCCGAGGGGATCAACAAGGAGTTCTTCCCCGACGGTGAACACGGGGTCCTCGCCGTGGTGAACATCGGCAAGCCCGGCGAGAACGCGTGGCAGCCGCGCCTGCCCCGGCTCGCGTACGACGACGTCTTCACCACCGTCTGATCCGGATCCGGTGCGCGCACGCACCGGGCCGGGCCCAGGACACGACGATGCGGCCGCCGCCTCCCAGGAGGCGGCGGCCGCATCGTCGTGTCAGGACGCGTGCCGCGCGTCCTCGGGCCGTAAGGGGGCCTCGGCGCCGTGACGTTCGGCGTACCAGAACTGTGCGGCGGCGCCCACCAGGTACGCGGCCGTGCTCACCGCACCGACCGCCGCCCACAGGACGCATCGGGAGAGGAAGGAGGCGAGCAGCCGGCACAGCAGCATCCCGGCGCCCGCCGACGGCAGGTGCAAGGCCGCCCAGACCGGGGTCGGGCCGGCGGCACGCGGGCCGATCGGCCGGCGCGGGCCGCCGGCGGCGATCGCGCCCACGGCCACGAAGGACAGCGCCGCCCCGACCAGGAGCGCCGCCGCGTCCACGGCCCGCGGCTCACCGCGGGTCGCCGATGTCACCGTGGTGGCGGTCCACAGGGTCAGCGTGTAGCCGTAGGGAGTCGCGCTGCCGGAGACGACCGCCCGAAGCTGCCGTCGGTACCCGGGTACCGGCATGTCGACCCACCTCTCTGTCACCGCCCCGGACGCGGAGCGCTGGGAAAGCGCCTCGCCGGCGGGTGGCCGGACGCTGCCGTCCGTCCACCCGCCGCGAAGCCCACGGTGATGTGCGGCTTGCGCCCCACCGGTCAGCGCGTGCCCACGGGCGCGGCGCGCCGGGGTGCACGTCGCATGCTGCGGAACCCGCCCGCGAAGTACAGGAGCGGACGCGCCTGTTCCCGGTGCTCGAAGTGCCGTGCGTTGCCGACGAAGATGGTGTGGTCGCCACCGGGGAGCGCCGCCGCGACGTCGCACACGACGTGGGCGATGGCGTCCCGGAGGACCGGTACGCCGTGTTCGGTGTGGAAGTCCACTCCGGCGAACTTGTCGGGTTTGGAGACGGCGAAGTTCATGGCCAGGTCCTCGCTGCCCTCGCCGAGGACGTTCACCGCGAACCGTCCGGCGTTGGTGATGGCCTCACATGTGTACAGGTGATTGCCGATGCAGACGATGAGCTGGAGCGGATCCATCGACAGCGACGCGACAGCACTCGCCGTCATGCCGATCGGGTCGCTCTCGGTGTGCGTCGTGATCACGCTCACGCCGGTGGCGAGCCGGCCCATGGTGGCTCGGAAGGCGGCGGTCAGGTCAAGGGGTGCAGGCATGGTTGCCTCCGGGGAAGGGCGCTCGGCTGGCTGCCGAGGGACGGGGAAGTGCACGGGGATGTCCGTCGGCTGACGGGGCGTCGGCCGCGAGCTGTTCGGGTCCGGGACCGGGCGGCCCGGTGTCCGGGCAGGTCCGGTGCGCCTCTGCGAGCACGTGGCCGTGTGTTCCTGGAGCGTGCTGGGACGGGTGGCCCGGGGACGCGGACGCGGTGTCCCGCCCCGGGCGCCACGGCGGTCAACGACCGGAGAGCGGATCCAGGACGAAGGTGTGCCGCATGGCGGTGTAGGCCTCGTCGGTCGACTGCCGGTGCGGGCCGGTCCCCGCCGCGAAGGTGGTGAATTCGGCGATGAGCGACTGCTTGACGCCGAAGACGGGATCCTGGTCCAGGTAATCGTCGTCCGAGGGGAACAGCATGGTCGTCAACCGCTGGTATCCGGCCGCCTCGACGACCAGGTGGATGTGGGCGGGGCGCATCAGCGGGCGTCCTGTCGCCTTCATCAGTTCGCCCACGGTGCCGTCTCCGGGAATCGGATAGCTGGCGGGCCTGACGGAGCGGAAGGCGAAGCGGCCCTCCGCGTCCGTCCGGAACAGGCCGCGCATGGCGGGCTGGGTGAGCCCGGGAACGTCCACGTCGTAGTGGCCCGATCCGTCGCTGTGCCAGATGTCCACGGCCGCTCCGGCCACCGGTTCGCCCCGCTCGTCCAGCACCTGGCCGTCGAAGAAGAGGGGGGTACCGGCCAGTCCACCGGAGATGTCGTCCCCCGCGTCCCGCGCCGGCCGGTCCTCCCGGAAGAAGGGACCCTGGACGCTGTTCTCCGTGGCCTTGCCGTCCCGTCGGTGGTTGATCGCGTCGACGAGCATGGTGATGCCGAGAACGTCGGACAGGAGGATGAACTCCTGGCGTTGCGGCGAGCACAGCTGGCCCGTACGGGTCAGGAAGTCCACGCCCTGCGCCCATTCCTCCTCGGTCAGACCGACCTCGCGGACGAAGTCATGCGCGTGACGGACGAGTGAGCCGAGAATCCGCGCCACCCGCGGATCCGCGGTTCCGGCCATGGCGGCGATCACTTCCCCGGTGATGTCCGTGCTGTCCAGATCTCGCATGTATGTCTCCCTTGCACTTGGTCGCCACCGCGGACCACGGGCCACGGCGGACGCGGGTTCTTCGAGGTCATGCAGTCGGTGCGGCCCCGCGCCAGGCGCGGGTGAGGATCCCGGTGGCGGTGCGCCGGTCCACCGGGCGGGGGTTCCAGTAGCCGTTCTCCAGCACGAGGCCGGCCGCCGCCTCGATGCCCGACTCGGGCATGCCGAGTTCGCGCAGCGACCGGGGGACCCCGAGCCGCCCGGCGAACTCGTACAGACCGGTCGCCGGGTCGGCGGCGGACACAGCGGTGCCGATCCGTGCCATCGCCCGCGGCGCGGACGGCGCGTTGAACGCCACGACATGCGGGAGCACGACCGCGTGGGTCTCGGCGTGCGGCAGTGCGAACGTGCCCCCGAGGACGTGACAGATCTTGTGGTGCAGAGCCATGCCGACCGTGCCCAGACAGGCGCCGGCCAGCCAGGCTCCGTACAGGGCCCCGGAGCGGGCCTCGACGTCGTCCGGTCGCTCCGCGACGTCGGGGAGGTGCGTCGTCAGCGCGGTCAGCGCCTCACCGGCCATCAGGAACGCGAGCGGATCACGGTCCTCGGAGTAGAGCGCCTCCACGGCATGGGCGAGCGCGTTGAGCCCACTGGCCGCCGCCATGCGCGGCGGAAGCGTGAGGGTGAGGTCCACGTCGTAGACCACGGTCCTCAGCCGCACCTCGGGCAGGCGACGTGTCGTCTTCCGTTCGCCCTCGGTCTCGCCCAGGATCGGCGACATCTCCGAGCCCGCATACGTGGTCGGCAGCGCGATGTGCGGGAGTCCGGTGCGCAGCGACACCGCCTTGCCCAGCCCGATCGCCGACCCGCCGCCCACGCTGACCAGGCAGTCGGCCCGCTGCGCCGCCACGAAGCGGACGGCTCCTCGGGTGACGTGCGACGGCGTGTGCATGGCCGCTTCGGCGAAGACGCCGGCTGCCATGTCACCGAGTGTCTCCTCCACCGCGGCGGCCTGGGCGGCCTGACCCGGTGTGGAGAGCACCACCGCCCGCCTGCGTCCGAGGGCGGCGACCTCCTGCCCGATGCGGAGCCGTGTGCCGCTGCCGAAGACCACCCTGGTGATCTGCCCCTGGTGCACGAACCCGTCCATTGCGCTGCTCCTCAGCTCGCTCCGCCACATTCCGCCCGTCACCTCCCGCACAGGCCGCGGCAGTGACGGACGCAGCCGCCGATGCACCGCGTGGGCACCTTTCAGCCGACCGGCGCGCCTTGGGCGGGCCCGCCGATGGGCCGGCCGGGAGGTGTGCCGGGTTTTCCCGGTGCCGGCCGAAGGACGCGAACGCCGCGGCACCCACGACGGTGTTGTGGACGCGGCCCCGTCACCCGCGGGCGACGGGCGTCGCCGCCCGCGCTCCGAGCACGGTCGGCGCCGCCGCGGCGGTGTGCGTGCCGCGATCCCCGCCGTCCGTGACGTCCGGGACTTCGTCCATGCGCCGGCCGTCTGCCGACAACGTCAGTCTCGGTGTGACGGCGAGGGGCGCGCATCGCATGATCTGGTGATTGGCGCCGTGTACCGGGCGTTGCGTTCAGCCTCGTGGCTCCGGCGCACGCGGGTATGCCCGCGGCGATGCGTCCGCGGTGAGGGATGTGCGACGGCGTGCGAGGAGCGCGACCGGCGGGCCTGCGCCGCGGGGGCCGCTCGATCGGAGGGAGGCCGGTCCGGAGCAGTGGGGACGGCTCTCATCCCCTCGTCGCGGGCCCGCGAGTTGACGGCGGAGACCGTCCACGCCGCCCACGTGTTTCCGGGGATCGCCGGGTTCCGCCGCCGGCGACACGATCATGGCCGGGTGGCCCCCACCTGCCGGCGGAGGCCACCCCAGGGTTTGCTCACTTCTGCTGTGCGAGCCAGTCGGCGAACGTGGTCTCGGCGATGCGGGCGTCCGGCCCCGGCAGGAGCGTGGCCTCCCGCAACTCGGCACCCCAGTAGCGCGCCTGCGCGTCCGTGACGACCTCGCGGGGGTCGTTCCCGGCGGCGAGTCCCGTGCGGATGAAGTCGTCGAGCTGGAACGCCTCGGGGCCCGCGACCTCCACGACGCCGTTGACCGGGGCGCCGACCGAGGCGCGGGCGACGGCCGCGGCCACGTCGCCGGAGGCGATGGGCTGGATCCGGGCGGCGGGTACGCGCACGGTGCCGCCCTCGGTCATCCCGTCGGCGAGTCCCGTCACGAACTCGAAGAACTGGGTGGCGTGGACGATGGAGCAGGGGATCCCCGACGCCTTGATCAGGTCTTCCTGGACCTGCTTGGCGCGGAAGTACCCACTCTCCTGGAGGCGCTCGGTGCCGACCACGGACAGCGCCACGTGGTGTGTCACGGCGGCGTCCGCCTCCGCCTTCAGGACGTTGGCCGTGGACGCGCGGAAGAACGCCATGACCGCCTCGTCCTCGAACGAGGGCGAGTTGGACACGTCGACCACGACCGACGCGCCCCGAAGGACGTCGGCCAGGCCCTCGCCCGTCAGCGTGTTCACGCCGGTGCTGGGTGCGGCCGCGACCGCCTCGTGTCCGTGCTCGCCGAGCCCGGCGACCACCTTGGAACCGATGAGCCCGGTGCCACCGATCACTACAACCTTCATGACGGAATTCCTCCCGGAGTTTCCCGATGTCTGTACTAAGGAGAGACAGCACGGCGGTGCCGCCTGTGACACACCGTTCGCGACGGCGGGAAAGGATTCCGCCGCCGCCCTCAGTGGCCTATTCGGCGAGTTTTCCCTCGGTCGAGACCTCTCGCATCAAAGAGGAGATCGCTTCCGGGATCGCGGGGATGCTCTCACGGGTGACGCCCGTCGCCGGGGACCACACGAGGTTGACCCGCAGCGTGGGATCCAGGTCCGGAAAGTCGCTCCGGTTGTGGCAGCCGCGGGTCTCGCGGCGCTCGAGCGCCGCTTCGAGGGTGGCCCGGGCCGCCAGGGCGGAGGACTTGAGATCGAAGGCGTGTGCGAGGTCCTGGTAGCCGGCGATGTCCGGATGGACGCCGACATCCTCCATCCTCTTCTCGATCTCCGTGAGTTCCGCCAGCCCGGTGCGCAGGCCCGCCTCGTCGCGTACGACGCCCGCGTGCTCGGTCATGGTGTTGCGGATGGCGCGTTGCAGGGCGCGGACGTTCTCCCGTCCGTCGGCCGCGAGCAGCTCGTCGATCTCCGCGCGGGCCTGTGCCACGGCCGACGCCGACCGCGGCTGCGCGGTCAGGGACTGCGAATAGGCGGCGGCCGCCTGCCCGGTGATGCGGCCGAAGACCAGCAACTCGATGAGGCTGTTCCCGCCGAGGCGATTGGCGCCGTGCAGTCCGCTGGAGGCCTCACCGATGGCGTACAGGCCGCGCACGTCGGTGCTGTGGTCCTCGGGGCGCACCCACACCCCGCCCATCGAATAGTGCGCGGTGGGAGCGATCTCGACCGGTTCCCGGGTGATGTCCAGCATCTGGAGGTCGAGAAGCGTCTGATAGACGCGGGGAAGCCGGGTCATGATCGTCTGCCGTGGCAGGTGGGAGACGTCGAGCCAGACGCCTCCCTTGGGGGTCCCCCGCCCCTCCTTGATCTCCGTGTAGGACGCCAGTGCCACGCGGTCGCGGGTGGACAGCTCCATACGGTCGGGGTCGTAGCGGGTCATGAACCGCTCCCCGAGCGCATTGCGCAGGATCCCGCCTTCGCCGCGGGCGGCCTCGCTGACCAGGGTGCCGGCCGCGCTCTCCGGCTCCAGGATCCCCGACGGGTGGAACTGGACCAGCTCCGGGTCGCGCAGTCGGGCTCCGGCCTCCACCGCGAGGCGGAAGGAATCGCCCGTGTTCTCGTCGCGCCGCGAGGACGTGCGCCGCCAGATCCGGGTGTGCCCGCCCGCGGCGAGAATGACGGCGTCGGCGTGGATCAGGTACCGCGTTCCGTGCGTGAGATCGAAGCCGTAGGCACCGAAGACGGCGCCGTCGTGCACCAGAAGGCGGGTGATGTAGACGCCGTCGAGCACGGGGACGCCGAGCTGTTCCGTGCGACGGACGAGCGTGCGCTGGATCTCCAGGCCGGTGTAGTCGCCGGCGAAGGCGGTCCGCCGGAACGTGTGCGCGCCGAAGAAGCGCTGGGATATCCGGCCGTCGTCCTCCCGGGCGAAGGCCATACCGTAGCGTTCCAGGTCGTCGATGCCCCGGGCGGCGCCCTGGGTGACGATCTGGACGGTCCGGGGGTCGGCCAGCAGATAGCTCTCCTTGAGCGTGTCCGCCGCGTGCTGCTGCCAGGTGTCCTCGGGATCCATGGTGGCCAGCGCCGCATTGATCCCCCCGGCCGCGAGTGCCGTGTGGGCGTCGTCCTTGGGGCGCTTGCCGACCGCGAGGACGTCGACTCCGGCCTCGGCCAGTTCGATCGCTGCTCGCAGCCCGGCACCTCCGGTGCCGATCACCAGCACCATGGTGGAAAGACGTTGTTCGACGAGAGCCACGGTCCACTCCGATTGTCGGGGATGTCAGTCACTACGACCGGTGCGTCCCGGAATCTGTGACACCCTCCGTCAGGGCGGCCGGTCGCGGCGAATCACGCGTTCATGCGATGCGCCTCGGTGGCGCCCCGAGCCACCCTGGTCAGGTGGCCGAAACGATGTACCGCAAGTCCCCCGGGCCGAACGACCTGGAAGCGGCTGTCCCCGTCTTCGTGCAGCACCGGGCGCGTCTGTTCGGCATCGCCTATCGCGTGCTGGGCAGCGTCGTCGAGGCCGAGGACGTGGTCCAGGAGGTGTGGCTGCGCTGGCAGAAGACCGACCGCCGCGCGGTGGTCAGCCCGGCGGCCTTCCTGTCGAGCGCCACGACCCGCCTGGCCATCAACGTCGCGCAATCGGCGCGCGTGCGCCGCGAGACCTATGTCGGTCCGTGGCTGCCCGAGCCCGTCGACACGAGCGCGGATCCGGCGGTGGGCGCGGAGCGCGCGGAGGCCGTGGAACTGGCCCTGCTGCTGGTGCTGGAGAAACTGAGCCCGACCGAGCGCGCCGCGTACGTACTGCGCGAGGCTTTCGACTACGGCTATCCCGAGATCGCCGAGATCCTGCGGCTCAGTGTCGTCAACGTGCGGAAGATCGTGAGCCGCGCTCGCAGGCGTCTGTCGGCCGAGCAGCGGGAGAGCGTGGACACGGTGGAACACCGACGCCTCCTGGACGCCTTCGTCTCAGCGGCCCGAACGGGGGACATGGACGCACTGGAAGCCCTTCTCACCCCCGATGCCGTCAGCCTGTCCGACGGCAACGGCATCCGCGGGGCCGCTCGTGTACCCGTGCTGGGCCGCGCCCGCGTGGCGAACCTGGCGACCGCCACGCGGCGGTTCTGGAGCGGCGCGGACCTCAGGCCCGTCGACGCCAACGGCCGTTCAGGAGTCATGATCCACCGGGACGGCGAGCCCACCACGTTCCTGACGACGGCCGCGTCGCGGAAAGGCATCCACACGGTCATGTGGGTATGGAACCCGAGCAAGATCGCGGCCTTCCTGGGATCACGCTCGTGCGGCGCGAGGGCTCCCGTGGCCCGGTCGGAACCAGCCGATGTGGGCCAGTTCTCGAGGGCGGACGACGATGGCTTCCCGTCCTGAGACCGGGGGCGCAGCCCCGTCGTTCGAGGCCGCTCTGGTGATGCTGAACGCGCGGGGTCTGATCACCGCTTGGTCGGACCGCGCCGAGGAGCTCCTGGGCTATGCGGGCCCGGAGATGCTGAGGAGGCCGGTCGATTCGTTCCTGGTCTCCGGTGACCTCGTCGACGCGCTCGGCGAGGGCGGGCTTCCCGGTCGGGGTGCGGCCCGCGATCAGTACGTCGTGGCCAGGCACCGCGACGGACGGCGTCTGGGGCTGATCGTGCGGGTGTCCGTCCTGTTCGACGACGACGGAGCCGAGGCGCGACTGCTTCAGGCCCTTCCGGCCGAGCAGGTGCCCTGGTACGGCGTGGACCCGTCGGCCGTCAGACGGCTGCTCGAGGACGCACCGGTCGGCGTGGCCGTGCTGGATCCAAACCTGCGCTGTGTCTGGCTCAACGACGCGCAGACCCGCGTCGGCGGAGTGTCCCGGGAGCAGCGCCTGGGTCAGGGCCTGGACGCTGTGTTCCCACCCGCCCAGGCCGCCGAGCTGGGGGCGCGGATACGGCGGGTGCTGGAAACCGGTGTGCCACTGATCGACCACGAGTTCCAGAGCGGCACGGTGGCCGATCCCGCCGGCCGCGCCTACTCGGCTTCCTTCGCCCGGCTCCAAGGGCCGCGGAACGGCGTTCTCGGTGTGGCGTGCCTTGTTCTGGACGTGACCGAGCGCTGGCGTTCCCGGCAGCGCAGGCAGCTCATGAGTGATCTCGGCGACCGCATCGAGGACAGCCTCGACATCGCACGGACGGCGCAGAGCATCGCGCACGCCGCGGTGCCGCTGCTCGGCGACTACGCCGCCGTCGACCTGCTGGACACGACCGTTCCCGGCGGCGCGCTTCCGGACGGACGCGCCCGTCCGCGGGTCCCGCTGCGCCGGGCCGGGCAGGAGTCCCTGCGGCCCTTCTCGGCGTCGGGACCGGCGGTCGGCGACGAGGTGCGGACGGGGCCGTCGTCCGTGGCGGCGCGTGCCCTTTCCGAGGGCCGGGAACTGCTCGATCGGATCGAAGAGCCGGCGAGTGGGGCCGCCTCGGCCGAGCAGGACACGGACGCACACCTCGCCGCACTGGTCCGGGACTTCGGACCGCACTCGCTCCTCGCCGTCCCCATCACCTCTCCGGACGGCGTGCTCGGAGTCATGTCCGTGGCACGGGCGTCGCGGTCCGGACCCTTCACGGAGGACGAACTCCTGTTCGTCCAGCAGTTCACCGCTCGGGCCGCGACCGCCCTCGCGCGTGCGCATCGATACAGCAGAGAGCACGCCACGGCGCTGGCCCTCCAGCAGAGCCTGCTGCCGCACCGCCTGCCGCCGCGCGGCCCCGCACGAGGGTCTCTGCTCGACGTGGCCTGGCGCTACCTGCCCGCCGACACGCACGGAGGAGTCGGCGGCGACTGGTTCGACGTCATCCCGCTCTCCGGTGCCCGTACCGCGCTGGTGGTCGGCGACGTGGTCGGACACGGAGTGCATGCGGCCGCCACCATGGGCCGGCTGAGGACCGCCGTGCAGACCCTGGCCGCCATGGACCTGGCGCCGGAGGAGCTGCTGGCGAACCTGGACGACCTGGTGGTCCGGCTCGCCGAGGACGAGACGGTGGACGGGGAGCGGCTTCGCTTCGGACCGGTGGGCACGACGTGCCTGTACCTCGTGTACGACCCGGTTCTCGGGGAGTGCACGGCGGCCGGCGCGGGCCACCCGCCGCCGGCCCTGCTGGCCCCGGACGGCACGGTCACCTTCCTGGATCTGCCGCCGGCGCCGCCACTCGGTGTGGCGACGCTCCCGATCGAGCCGGTGCGGTGGAAGCTGCGCGAGGAGAGCCTGCTGGTTCTCTTCACCGACGGGCTGATCACGTGCGGCGGCCGGGATCTCGGCACGGGGATGACGCGGCTGTCCGAGGCACTCTCGCACACCGGGCGCCACCCCGGGTCCTCGTCGGACGAGCTGTGCGGCAGAGTGGCCGCCGACGTGCTCGACCAACCGCTCTGGGACGACGCGGCCCTGCTCATGGCGCGCACCCACGCCCTGTCCGCCGACCGCGTGGCCCGCTGGGATCTCCCCACCGACCCGGCCGTCGTGACGTTGAGCCGGGAACTGGCCATGCGTCAGCTGGCCGAGTGGGGACTGGAGGAGCTGGCGTTCACGACCGAACTGATCGTCAGTGAGATGGTCACCAACGCGGTTCGCTACGGCAAGGGTCCGCTCACCCTGCGCTTGATCCACCACGACGTCCTCACCTGCGAAGTCTTCGACAGGAGCAACACGTCACCTCGGCTCCAGAACGCGCGGACACTGGACGAGGGCGGCCGGGGTCTGTTCCTCGTCGCCCGGCTCAGCAAGCGGTGGGGCGTTCGGCACACCGAACCGGGCAAGGTCGTCTGGGCCGAGCAGGAACTCCCCTGACCCAGGCGCACCATGCGGGCTGCTCAGTGGCTCAGCAGGCGCCGCACCAAGGGCAGCAGGTCCTGCGGGTCCGCCGCCGCCAACTCCTCGAACGCACCGGCACCGCGTCCCAGCAGCACCCCGATGAACGCGGCCGTCGCCACCTCGGCCCGCAGCTGTGGCCGGTCCAGTCCCTGCTCCGCGAAGGCCTCCTTCAAGGGAGCGACCATCCGGAGCTGGAGTTCCTCGCGTGTCGCGCGCTCGACCGCCGTGTCGTGAGGACGCTGGACCGCGGCCTGGAAAATGGGGCCCGGACCGCGCTGCCCGACGCGTTCGAGCACCTCCCGCACCCGCTCGGTATGGAGCAGGTCCAACGGCACGTCGTCGCCCGCCTCGGCCCGCAGCACGGCGATGAAGAGCTGAGACTTGCCCCCGAAGTAACGGGCGATCAGAGCCTGGTCGAGCCCCGCGCGTTCGCCGATGTCCCGCACAGTGGTGCGTTCGAACCCGCGCTCGGCGAGCAACTCGCCCGCGGCCTTGATCAACAGCTCTCTGCTGCGCGCCGCGTCCCTTCGGCGCGGGGGCTTCTCGGCGCTCATCGACGTGACGTCCCTCCTTCTGTCGTCTGCCCGACCCTGCGCAGCCGACTCTGCCACGGCTCGGTCGCCTCCGGCGCGCAGACGCCACGCCCATCGGATGCCGTCGCTCACCAGGCGCCCAGGTGACAGGCCGCATGGACGTGAGCCGCATCACGTGGATGGCAGTACCTACGTCCCGGCCTAGTAGCGGGCGAGCCGCGCCGGCTGATGCCGCTGTCTGGTGTCCGGGCCGCGATCGCCGGTCCTTCGACGCGGTCAGTACTAAGCAGCTTCGTGGCAAGCGCTCACCCGCAGGCCGTGGGATTCACCTACAGTCTCCTATGTCAGCGATTGCTGACTTGGCGGGCCGGAGGGGGGCCCGCCACTTCTTTTCGGGAGTCTCACCAGGAGATGTGCTCGTGCAGCAAGACGCCTTCACACCCGACATGCCCGACATGCCCGACATGCCCGACGCGGGTCAGGACAAAGGTCGGCACCGGGCGGGTACGCGCACCGACGCGGCGCCGGTGCGACGAGGCCTGACCGGCTCCAAGGCGGTGCTGGCCCCGGTCGTCACCGTGCTCACCATCGGACTGGTGTTCGTCGCTGTCTTTCTCGCCGCCTTCCACACGCCCAAGGCCCACCGACTGCCGGTCGCCGTGGCCGCTCCGGACCGCGCGGCGGCACTCTTCGACGTGAGGCTGCAACGGGTGGCGCCCGACGCGTTCCAGGTCGAGCGCTACCAGGACGAGAACGCCGCCAGGTCGGCGGTCGAGCACCGCAAGGCGTACGCGGCCTACCTGGACACCTCCGGCCCGCCCCGGCTTCTGTACGCGGGTGCCAACGGCCTGGCCGTCCAGGCGATGATCGCGCCGCTCGGCCATGCCGCCGTGCCGGAGGGGAGCAGGATGCGGGTGCAGGACGTCCTCCCGCTGTCGAGGGGGGACAGCCGCGGCCTGTCCGTCTTCTACGCCTCCTTCGGGCTCGTCCTGGCGGGATTCCTCTTCGGCCAGATGACGTACCAACTGGCGCCGCGGCTGTCCTTCGCGCAACGCGTACTCAGTCTCACGATCTTCGCGGTCGTGGGAGGACTGGCCACCGCGCTCATCGCGGGGACCGTCTTCGACGCGATCCCGGGGTCCTTCATCGCCCTCGCCGGCGTCATCGCCCTCATGGCGGGAGCCGTCGCGGCCGGAACCGTCCTGCTCATCCGCATCTTCGGGCCGCTCGGCGTCCCACTGGGCTCGATCTTCATGCTGGTGATGGGCAACGCCACGAGCGGCGGGGTCCTGCCCCCGTCCTTCCTCCCCGGCTGGCTGCAACCGCTGGCCTCGGTGATGCCCGCCGGTGTCGGAGTGCGAGCCATCAACGGGCTCGCCTACTTCCACAACGACGGAGTCGGGGACGGGGTGACCATCCTCTCCGTCTGGGTGGTGTTCTGCATCGGGGCCATCTTCAGCCTCGACCAGATCGCCGCGTCGACGGCCATCGTCCACGTCGCCCACCGCGGAAAGCCCTCGCGGACGGGCGTCTGAAGTGCTGCGGTCCCACAACCGCGTCGGACGGCACCCGGCACCCGAGGGATGCGCCTGCCCGCCTTCTGTGACGGTCCCGCTCTTCCACGACTCGCAGCCGGCGGGTTCGTAAGGACCGGAGACCGGCATCAAGACCGGAGACCTGCATCAAGACCGGAGACCTGCATCACACGGTTTCGGGTGTCACACCTGGCCGGGCTGTCCGGTCAGTAGTGCGTAACGGCAACTCTGCTAGGAGGGCTCAGACCCATGGATCCGCGTCTCAACTACTACGGCAACTCCGTCGGCGCCAAGGTGCTGAAGCACCTCGTCTCGGCCAGCAAGGTGCTGGCGGGCTCGACGCTGCCGGCCACCGTTCAGCACCTGGTGGAGATCCGCGCCAGCCAGATCAACGGCTGCGGCTTCTGCACCGACATGCACACCAAGGAGGCCACCCACGCCGGGGAGACCCCGGTGCGGCTCAACCTGATCGCCGCCTGGCGGGAGGCGACGGTCTTCACTGAGGCCGAGCGTGCGGCACTGGAGTTGACCGAGCAGGGCACCCGTGTCGCGGACGCGGCCGGCGGGGTCACCGACGAGGCCTGGGAGAGCGCCGCGAAGCACTTCGACGAGGACCAACTCGCCGCCCTGACCTCGCTCATCGCCATCATCAACGCCTACAACCGCATCAACATCGTCACCCAGCAGCCGGCCGGCGGCTACAAGGTCGGCATGTTCGGCTGAGCCAGGGCACTCCACCCGGCCGGACACGTCCGGCCGTCTCCCCGCCGTTCCGACCTCCGGCGGGGAGACGGCTTTTCGGGTGACCCCGGAGTGCCCCCAACGAGGCTCCTGTCGGTCGCGCAACCCTGGGCAGCGCGGCCGTCCCGTCGTCCCCCCGCGTGAATACCTCACCGCTCCACGGCAGTTGACGAACGTTCGGAGGGAAGGCCGAAGCCGGTCTCCGTCAGCGGTTTCGGGACGCGTCGCTGCCACGAGGACGCCCCGCGCCTTCACTTCTTGAAACTCGTCGGGGGGATTGACGCCGCTCCCGCATGAGAGGTTAATTTCTTGCTGCCGTTCATGGGAGCGCTCCCAAAATTGTCGTGAACGGGCACGGCCACCCCACGCATCCGAGGAGCCATCCGCATGACCGCACGCGACCGTGCCGGAAGCACCGGAACACCCGGCAGAACAGGCCGAACCGGCGGAGCCCCGCGTCCGCTCACTGTCGCCGCAGCCGCCGCCGCGCTGGCCGCCACCGCGTTCGCGGCCACTCCCGCGCAGGCCGCGCCGGCGCACGCGGCGCCGCCCGTCGCCCTGTACACCCCGCCCGCGAACCCGGACGCCGACCGGCAGATACTGGACCTGGTGCGGCACCGGCAGTTCAAGGACGCGGCCGGCGTGCTGGCGATGACGCTGACCCCCCAGGCCGTGTGGTACGGCGACGGCACGCCCGACGAGGTGCGCGCGTCGGTGCACAAGACGGTCGTGGCCGCGGCCCGGCACCACGCGCTGCCGGTCCTCGCGCTCTACAACATCCCGGGCCGCGACTGCGCCCAGTACTCGGCCGGCGGCGCCGCCGACACCCCGCAGTACGAGGCGTGGATCGACGCCGTGCGCGCGGGGATCGGCAGCCTGCCCGCCACCGTCGTCCTGGAGCCGGACTCGCTCGCGCTGCTGCCCTCGGACTGCGGCCAGGACGACGCGCAGGGCAGCAGGACCACCGAGCGCTACACGGAGATCCACTACGCGGTGGACGCCCTGGAACCGCTGGCCGGGACCAAGGTCTACCTGGACGCCGGGCACAGCGGCTGGCACAGCGTCAACGACATCGTGCCCCGCCTCGTCGCCGGCGGCGTCGACGACGCCACCGGCTTCTTCCTGAACATCTCCAACTACCGCTCCGACAGCGAACTGGCCTGGTACGGCAAGCTGATCTCGTCCTGCCTGAGCTACGTGTCGGCCGGCGGCCCGGCGGCCGACTGCCCCAACCAGTGGTGGCCGGTGAACGACGCCCAGGCGTGGCTCGACGCGCACGTGCACGCGGCGCCGTCCGCCATGAAGCACTTCGTCACCGACACCAGCCGCAACGGCCAGGGCCCGTGGACCCCGCCGGCCGGCGTCTACTCCGACCCGCAGGACTGGTGCAACCCGCCCGGCCGCGGCACCGGCGCCCGGCCCACCCTCGACACGGGGGACCCGCTGGCCGACGCCAAGCTGTGGGTGAAGATCCCCGGTGAGTCGGACGGGCAGTGCACCCGCGGCACGGCGGGCCCCGACGACCCCGAGCGCGGCTACCAGGACCCGGCGGCCGGCCAGTGGTTCCCGCAGCAGGCCCTGGAACTGGTCCACAACGCCAACCCCCCGCTGTTGCGCTGACCGGAGAGCGCGGCCGGGGGACCCAGGGTCAAGCCTCGGCGACGGCGACGCCGCCCTGCCCGCCGACATCACCGCCTGACCCGAAGACGAGATGACCGAGTGAGCGTCGATGCACCAGGGCAGGCAGGCGAGGGGCG
The DNA here is from genome assembly GCF_040628575.1 of Streptomyces sp. NPDC006393. NCBI lineage: Bacteria > Bacillati > Actinomycetota > Actinomycetes > Kitasatosporales > Streptomycetaceae > Streptomyces > Streptomyces sp. NPDC006393. The sequence goes on along the minus strand of NZ_JBEXZD010000050.1, from coordinate 32,735 downwards.
GGGCGGCGTTGTCAGTGCCGCGTGGCACCATCCGGCCATGACGGACGAGTCCCTCAACTGACGTGATTTCCCGGGACGTTGGCAACAGAAGCGGGTTCCGCGCGCGGACGACGACGGCGGGCGGACCGTCGTCTCCCTGGGCCGGCCGGGGGCGGACGAGGCGGCGATCGCCGCGGCCGAGGAGCGGCTGGGGCGGCGGCTGCCGCCCTCGTTCCGGGGTTCCTGGCCGTGAGCGACGGGCCGCCTCACGAAGACAGCACCTCGGCCATCCCCCTGCTCTCTCTCCGGGGTTCCTCCTGAGGCATGGGCGATGCCCGCGAGACGGAGCGCCGGGGTCCCCGGCCACTGCTCGGCACGGTGTGCTCCCCGCGCTCGCACCGACTCCACCGCGAGCCGCCCGGCCACCACCTACCGCACCGGAACCGCCCCGGAGCGCGACCGCTGCTGCTGCATCGGCACCACCGATGCCACCGGGTCGGGGGACCGGGCCTCCGGCCGGCAGGCCGGACACACCGGATCAGTGTGAACATCGCCCCAGGACGACATGGCGACTCAGTGCCGTCACCACACCTGGCAGGAGGACCAAGCGATGAGCCTCACCCTGAAGCGTCTGCTCGGCGTCACCGCGGCGGTGACCACGGGCGCGGCGGCCCTGCTCGGCGCCGGCGCCGGCACCGCCGGGGCCTCCGGCGGCGCGTATTGCGACCGCGCCGAACAGGACATGTGGAGCGACGGGCCGAGCCGCAGCCTGACCGGTCACCACTGCAGCATCCCGTCCGACGGGCACCGCTGGTACACCGTCGAGATCGGCACCCTCGTCCAGAGGCACTACAAGGGGGACACGCTGGACGGTCGGATCGACCGGACCGAGACCCTGCACCACACGACCATCCGATGCCTGGGCTACACCTCCGGAAACGGCACGGTGAACTGGTTCGGATGCCCACCGGTCTGACACGCCCGGGGACGGGCAGGCGTTCACCAGCTGATGGTGGCCGCCACCGGCAGGTGGTCGCTGCCGGTGGCCGGCAGCACCCAGGAGCTCTCCGGCTGCACGCCGCGGACCAGGATCTGGTCGATCCGCGCCACCGGGAACTTCGCCGGCCAGGTGAAGCCGAAGCCCTTCCCGGCCTCGTTCTGGGCCGAGCGCAGTTGCGAGGTGACGCCCTCGAGCGCGCGGTCGTCCGTGGTGCCGTTCAGGTCGCCCAGCAGTACCACCCGCTCGTTCCGCTCGGCGGCGAGGGCCTCGCCGAGCGCCTGCACGCCGCGGTCCCGGCTGTCCGTCCAGAAGCCCCCTCGGGGCATCAGCCGTACGGATCCCAGGTGGGCCACATACACCGCCAGCGGCCCTTGGTCCGTGGCCACCGTGGTGCGCAGCGCCCGGTTGTAGGACATCTTGACGTCGGCCGGCTTGGTGGCCGCCAGCGGCCCGAAGTCCGTGATGTCGATCGGCCGGGTGTCCGACAGCGGCAGCTTGCTCCACAGCCCGACCGTGCCCAGCACCGTGTGGTACGGGTACGCCTTCGCCAGTTCCTTGACGTACGTGCCCCGGGCCTGCTCGGTCAGCTCCACCAGGGCCAGTACGTCCGCACCGGAGTCAGCCAGGTCGCGGGCGGTGCCGGCCGGATCGGCATTGGCGTCGCCGACGTTGTGCTCGGCCACGGTGAGATCGCCGCCCGGGTGGGACTTGTCTCCGAGCAGCCCGCCGAAGAGGTTCAGCCACACCACGACGGGCAGCAGCAGCGCGACCACCGCCGAGACGGCGCGACGCCACAGCGCCCCGGCCAGCAGTACGGGGATGAACAGGCCGAACCACGGCAGGAAGGTCTCCACCAGGCTGCCGAGACCCCCGCGGTCCGTGATCCGCGCGTGCAGCAGCATGAGCAGACCCAGGAGCAGCGACAGCGCCGCGAGCAGCCGGCCGCGCTTCCAGGGACCCGGCCGCAAGACGGCGCGTACCGCCCCGCGGACGCCCGCGCACCACCTCCCGGCACGAGCGTCCCACCGCATGCCCGCGTGCCCGGCACCGGTGTCGGCGTCCCGGCGGCCGGCGCCCTCCTGCCCGCTCTCCGCCGTGTCGGCCCGCGCCGTCGTCACTCCTCGCTCACCGCCGGTCACTGCTGCGTCCTCGGGTCCTGGGTGGGGTCGGCATACGTGGTCGGGCAGCCGTGAACGATCGCCGTCGGGCCGACGGGACGGAGCGGGCGAATCCCGTGGGCTGTGGTTCGTGCTGATGGTGCGGGCCGGTGCATGCCGCCAGTGAAGGCGGCGCCGTGTTGCCTGAGCGTATGGATTTTCCGATACGCCGACGATATGTGTCGGCTTGTAGCATCAAACGCATGCGTGTGTTGATTGTCGAGGACGAACCCTATATGGCGGAAGCGATCCGCGACGGCCTGCGCCTGGAAGCGATCGCGGCCGACATCGCAGGTGACGGTGACACCGCTCTGGAACTGCTGAGCGTCAACACCTACGACATCGCCGTCCTCGACCGTGACATTCCCGGGCCTTCCGGTGATGAGATCGCCAAACGCATCGTCGCTTCCGGAAGTGGTATGCCGATCCTCATGCTCACCGCGGCCGACCGTCTCGACGACAAGGCATCCGGTTTCGGACTCGGCGCCGACGACTACCTCACCAAGCCTTTCGAACTCCAGGAGCTCGCACTCAGGCTCAGAGCGCTCGACCGCAGACGTGCCCACAGCAGGCCGCCCGTGCGGGAGATCGCGGGGCTGCGGCTGGACCCGTTCCGCCGCGAGGTCTACCGGGACGGCCGCTACGTCGCACTGACCCGGAAGCAGTTCGCCGTGCTCGACGTCCTCGTCGCCGCCGAAGGCGGTGTCGTCAGCGCCGAGGAACTCCTGGAACGCGCGTGGGACGAGAACGCCGACCCCTTCACCAACGCCGTGCGCATCACCGTGTCGGCACTGCGCAAGCGTCTCGGCGAACCCTGGATCATCGCCACCGTGCCAGGAACCGGCTACCGCATCGACACACAACTGGAAGCCGCGGACGAGCCGGAGGCCGCAGACCGGGGAGCAGAGCGTGGATAGGGCGCCGGGTGTGAGCGTCCGCCTCAAACTCACCCTCAGCTACGCCGGGTTCCTCATGCTGGCCGGGGTCCTGCTGCTCGCGGCGGTGTGGGTGTTCCTCCTGCGGTATGTCCCCGAGCGTGCGATGCTCATCAACCCCGATGACAAACTCAATGGAGTCTTTCCCGTCCGGTCCGTCCTCCTGGAGGTTTTCGCTCCGAGGGCGGCCGCGGTGCTGGCGTTCCTGATGGTTTTCGGTCTCCTGGGAGGCTGGATCCTGGCGGGCCGCATGCTCGCCCCGCTGACCCGCGTCACCAACGCCACACGCATGGCCGCGAACGGATCGCTCGCCCACCGAATACGGCTACCCGGCCGCAGGGACGAGTTCCGCGAACTCGCCGACGCCTTCGACACGATGCTCGCCCGGCTCGAAGCGCACGTCGCCGAACAGCAGAGGTTCGCGGCCAACGCCTCGCACGAGTTGCGCACGCCGCTGGCGATCTCCAAGACACTTCTCGATGTGGCCCGCACCGATCCGAGCCGCGCCAACGGGGAACTCATCGACCGCCTGCACGCCGTCAACTCCCGGGCGATCGACCTCACTGAGGCGCTGCTCCTGCTCAGCCGCGCCGACCAGCGGTCCTTCACCCGAGAACACGTCGACCTGTCCCTCACAGCGGAAGAAGCCGCCGAAACACTCCTCCCGCTCGCGGAGAAGCGCGGCGTCACCATCGAGACGTGTGCCGACGTCACCCCCACGGTCGGATCGCCAGCCCTCCTGCTGCAACTGACCACGAACATCGTGCACAACGCGATCGTCCACAACCTGCCTGAACAGGGCACCGTGTGGGTCAGCACCGGCGTCCGACCCGCAACGGTGGTCCTCACCGTCGAGAACACCGGCGAGATGCTCACCCCGGAACTGGTCTCGACACTCACCGAACCGTTCCAGCGCGGCACCGAGCGCATTCACACCGACCATGCGGGCGTCGGACTCGGCCTGGCCATCGTCAAGACCATCACCCGCGCACACGACGGGACACTCACCCTCACCCCGCGCCCGGCGGGAGGGATGCGCGTCACCGTGGAACTACCGGCGACAGCCCCGCCCACCGACAGGTGACGCATTTCCTCCTGCGCTCCGGCCGCCCCGCTGCCGCCGGGACGCATCCGTGAGTCACAGGCCCGGAACGTATCGTCCGCATATCGAAAACCGCATACGTGCCGGCAACACGACACTCTCTTTACTACCGGCATGTCCTACTGCGAACCAGCACGAACAACAGCCCCGACCCGATGGGACCCGGAGTGCACCGGCGCGCCCTCCCAGAACCCCCACATGAGGATGGCGGGTCAGTGAGCCGAACCGCGCACCCCCAAGGGGACGGGACCGCGGGTGCGAGGCTGACCGTCCGGCCGATCAGCGCCACCGATCACCTGGCGTTCGTGCGGGCACAGCGGTCGGTCAGCTTCCTTCAGACTCCGGCATGGGGCCGCGTCAAGACCGAGTGGCGCAGCGAGTCCCTGGGCTGGTACCACGGCCGGCATCTGGTCGGTGCCGCGCTCGTCCTGCACCGCCCCGTGCCGCGGCTCGAGCGCTGGACACTGGCCTATCTGCCCGAGGGCCCGGTCATCGACTGGACCGGTGAGATCGACGCATGGCTCGATCCGCTGGCGGCCCATCTCAAGGCACACGGGGCGTTCGCGATCAGGCTCGGTCCGCCGGTCCGGACGAACATTTGGAGCGCCGACCAGGTGAAGGAGGGCATCGCCGACTCGGGGGTCAAGCGACTCACCGAGATGTCCGGCCAGTGGGCCGATCCCGTCGGCGCCCGTGTGACCAGCAGACTCAGGGACGCCGGCTGGCTCCCGCAGAGCCCGGAGGACGGCTTCGGCGTCGGGCATCCGCAGTTCAAGTACCAGATTCCACTGGCCGGCAGGACCGAGGACGACCTGCTCAAGGGCATGAACCAGCAATGGCGCCGCAACATCAAGAAGGCGGCCAAGGAGGGCGTCGAGGTCACGGCCGGCCGGGTCACGGCCGGTGGTGAGGACCTGAAGGCGTTCCACGACCTCTACGTCCACACCGCCGAGCGCGACCGCTTCACACCCCGGCCGCTGCGCTACTTCGAGACCATGTTCGCGGCGCTGAGCGCCGAGGACCCCGAACGGATCAGGCTCTACCTGGCTCGCCACCAGGGCGACCTGGTCGCCGCCACCATCCTGGTCCGCGTCGGCGCTCACGCCTGGTACTCCTACGGCGCCTCGTCCACCGAGAAGCGCGAGGTGCGCGGCTCCAACGCCTGCCAGTGGGCGATGATCCGCGACTCGCTGGCCGCCGGCTGCGACGTCTACGACCTGCGCGGCATCACCCCCACCCTCGACGCCGACGACCCGCACGTCGGACTGATCCGGTTCAAGGCCGGCACCGGCGGTCAGGCGGTGCGATACGTCGGCGAGTGGGACCTGCCGCTGCGGCCGACGATCTACCGGGCCTTCGACCTCTTCATGAGGCGGCGCGGGCGATGAGCCGACGCGGGCCATGAGCCGGCGCCACGCCCTCCAGCCGGGCGTGGCGCCGCATTTCTCCATGGCCCGCGCCACCTCCCGGAGCCTACGGCGGCGCACCCCGTCCGGCTACGCGAGCGCGGCGGCGACCTCGTCGAGGCGCGCCCCGCGGGAGGCTTTGACGAGCACCACATCGCCGGCGGCGAGGTGGCCGCGCAGCCAGTCGACGGCCGCGTCGTTGCCGGCCAGCGCCACCGCCCGCTCACCCGCGCCGTCGGCGATCGGCCGGGCGGCCTCGCCGACCGCGACCACCACGTCGGCCCGGGACGCGGCGTACCGTCCGACGGCGCGGTGCTCGGCCTCGCTGCCGTCGCCGAGTTCGAGCATCTCGCCGAGGACGGCGATGCGGCGCCGGCCCTGGATCGCCGCCAGTGCGTCGAGCGCGGCGCGGGTCGAGTCGGGGTTGGCGTTGTAGGAGTCGTCGAGCAGTGTCGCGCCGCCGGCGAGGGCGCGCAGTTCCATGCGCCACTTCGACAGCGAGGCGGTGGCCAGCGCCGACGCGGTCACCTTGAGGGGTACACCGGCCGCCAGCCCCGCGGCCGCGGCGGCCGACGCGTTGAGCGCCTGGTGGGCGCCGACGAGCGGAAGCACGACGGAAGCCGAGGCGTCGGCGGTCCGCAGCGTGAAGGCGGGCCGGCCGAGCCGGTCCAGCGCCAGGCCGAGCGCCCGTACGTCGGCGTGCTCGGCGCGGCCGAAGGTCAGCACCGGCCCGTCGGTGAAAGAGCGCATCGCGGCCACCCGGGGATCCTCGGCGTTGAGGACGGCGGTGCCGCCGGGTGCCAGCCCCCGCACCAGCTCGCTCTTGGCCTCGGCGATGGCCTCGCGCGACCCGAACTCGCCGAGATGGGCCTGGCCGACGTTGAGGACGACGCCGATGTCGGGTGCGACCAGGCCGGTGAGCTCCGCGATGTCGCCGACGTGGCGTGCTCCCATCTCGAGGACGAGGAATCGGGTGGCCGCGTCGGCGCGCAGCATGGTGAGCGGCACGCCGAGCTCGTTGTTGAACGAGCCGATCGTGGCGATCGTCGGCGCGGCGCTCGACAGCACGGCCGCCAGCAGATCCTTGGTGCCGGTCTTGCCCTGGGAGCCGGTCAGCCCGACAACGGTGAGTCCGTCGCGCAACCGGGCCACGACATGGGCGGCGAGCGCCTGGAGCGCGGCCTGGGCGTCCTCGACGACGACGGTGGGCAGCGGTGTGGGCCGGGAGCCGAGCACGGCCACCGCGCCGGCCCGGCCGGCCTGGGCGGCGTAGTCGTGGCCGTCGACATGCTCGCCTGCGAAGGCGACGAAGAGGCCGCCCGGCTCGGCCTGCCGGCCGTCGAGCACGGCCGGCGCGGTCACCGTGACGGCGCCATGGCCCTGGACCGTTCCGCCCACGACCGCGGCGATCTCGTCGAGGCCGAGCGGGATCATGCGCGTCCGGCGCGTGCGGCGCCGAGGGGGAGAGAACTGACGGGGCTCACCTGTGTGATGGGAAAGTCGAAGTAGGTGTCCGGATAAGGTTCGTCTTTGAGTGTGTAATGCCACCACTCGCAGTCGTACGAGCTGAAACCGGAGGTCTCCATGACAGCGCGAAGGTAGCGGCGGTTTCGTGCTTCGGTCTGTGTGACGCCTTCTGCTCCGTGATGGGACACCGGATCCATCAGGTCGTGGTCACCGCCCATGGGAGCAAGTTCACCGGTAGCCAGGTGATAGAGCGTCAGGTCGACCGTGCTGCCGCGGCTGTGGCCCGACTTGGCGGCTACGTACCCGTTTTTGAACATGTCGGTCCGGTCGATGTTCGGATAGTGCCGTGGTTTCGTCCGGCCGTCCTCCGGCTGTTGTGACCAGCGCACGAAGCAGTCCACGGCGCGTTGCGGGCGATAACCGTCCCAGAGGAGCAGGCCGAAGCCCAGGGACGCGGCCTCTCCACGCGCTCTGTCCAGTGCCGCGCACAGAGCCGTCGTACCGACGATTCGATTCACCAGGTATCCGTCCACGGGTTTTCCGGTGAAGTTGTCCCACGTGGCGTACTTGGCGTCCCAGCGTAGGCCGGGTATGAACTCGTCCAGAAAGACGAAGTCATGATTCATCGGCTTTTCCTGTCAACGTCTGCGACACCATCCGGTCGATCACTTCGGAGAGCGGCAGTCCAGCGGCGGCCATCATTCTCGGATAACGGCTGTACGAGGTCATGCCGGGCAGAGTGTTCACCTCGTTGAGGACGACCGTTCCGTCCGCCTTGAGGAACATGTCCACCCGGGACAGCCCTCTGCACCCCAAGGCGCGGTACACGGCCTTCGCCGTCTCCTGGACGAGCGCACACTGCTCCGCCGAGATGTCGGCGGGAACGATCGGTGTCGAGTTCTCGGAGCCGCTTTCCGGGTCGTCCTCCTGATGGATCCTGAAGAAGCCGTGGGACAGAGCCATTCGGTCCACCTCGCCGACGACCAGATCCAGGTCGTTCCCCAATATGGCGCATCCGACCTCGCTGCCGGCGACGGCCTCTTCGATCAGCACCTTCGAGTCGTACCGCGCCGCGGTTTCCACCGCACTCGGCAGTTCCTCCTTGCGGGACACCTTGCTGACGCCGAAAGACGACCCCGAACGGGCCGGCTTCACGAAGACGGGATAGGTGAGCCGGTCGGCATCGACGCTCTCGTTCGCCGTGACGGTCCAGAAATTCGGCGTGGCGATGCCCGCGCTTCGGGCGACGACGTAGGCCAGGGATTTGTCCATGCACAGGGCGGAGCTCTGTACATCGCACCCCACGTAGGGGATGCCGGCGAGCTCCAGCAGACCCTGCATCGCACCGTCCTCGCCGAGCCTGCCGTGCAGCACGGGCAGTACGACGTCCAGGCCGATCGTGTCGTAGCGTCCCCGGTCCAGTACGAGCAGTCCGCGTACACTTCTGTCCGGTGACAGCACGGCAGGACGGCAACCGCCGTTCTCCCAGTTCGCGTCAGGGCCGTCGCACAGCTTCCAGGCACCGCTCCGTGTGATGCCGATATAAAACGGTTCGTACTTTTCGAGGTCGAGGTTCCTCGCGACCTCTTGTGCGGACTTGACGGAGACGGGGTGCTCTTCGGAGCAGCCCCCGAATATGATTCCGACCTTCAGCCTATCCATGCTGGTCCCTGCTTTCAAATTTCAGGCAGTTGGCGATAGAATTTTCTACGGTGTCGCTCAGGGCGTGGTCCGTGTAGTAGGCGGTGTGCGGACTGATGAGCACATTCGGCAGCCTTTGCAGCCGCAGCAGGGCTTTGCTCTCGATCGGCTTGTTCCGGCGGTCCGTGTAGAAGATTCCTTCCTCTCCTTCGAGGACGTCCAGTGCTGCACCGCCCAATCTCCCGCTCTCCAGAGCCGGAACGAGAGCCTCGGTGTCGATGAGTGAACCGCGTCCCGTGTTGATGATGTACGCCCCGTGTTTCATCCGTCCGATACGACGGCGATCGAGGAGGTGATGTGTATCCGAGTTGAGCGGTGCATGGAGCGTCACGATGTCGCTCTGCCGCAGCAAGTCGTCTAGGGGGACGTAATCGGCAACCGCATTGCGGCGATTGCTGTGGGCCAGTATGCGGCAACCGAAACCCGGCAGCCTGTCCATGACTGCTGCGCCGATGCGTCCCGTGCCAATGACCCCGACGGTCAGATCGCGCAGTTCTCTCCCGCGCACGTCATTCAGCCGGTAATCATGGGCATCCGCACGGCGGACAGTGGACTTCGCGTGCCGCACCGCCATCAGCATGAGCATCAGCGTGTAGTCGGCGACACTGTCGGGGGAATAGTGAACATTCTCGACGGAAATGCCGACGCCGGCCGCGTACTCCACGTCGACATGGTTGTAGCCGATGCTGCGTGTGGATATGTATTTCACGCCGGACCGGCTCAGCGCAAGAAGAGTGGAATTCGTGATCCGGGATTTGTGACTGACGCTGACGCATCGGTTTCCGAATGCCAGCTCGATATTGGCCTCGGACACCGCCGCCTCTGTGATGGTCGGTGCCACGCCGAAGCGAGGAGCCAGTTGCCGGAACAGGACGGCCTCGTCCTGCCCGCACCCGTAGACCGTGATTCCCGTTCTCGGGACCGCCGGCGGGGGCGAGGGTGCGGGCGACCGGCTGCGGCGGACCGTTGTTCGTGCTGGTTCGCTGTAGGTCATGCCTCCAGTCAAGGAGACGTGGTGTTGCCGCCGCGTATGTGGTTTTCGATATTACGGCGATATGTTACCTGCTGGTAATGCCGAGGGTCTGAGTCCGTCTCTTCCGAACCCGATGGGTGGACGCCTGTCAGGCCCTGGCCTCACGGTCACTGAGTGGTGAACGGACCTGTGAGGGGCCCGGTGAGGTAGTGCTGGAGGACCGGTCCGACGGCCGCGGCCAGGGTCTGGGCGCTGCTGGACGCCAGCGGTTCCACGCCCACGATGTGCCGGGCCATCATCAGGCCGACGATCTGGGAGCCCGCCAGCGCGGCGCGCAGCCGGGCGTCGGGTGAGCCGAGACCTTCCGCCAGGGGCAGCAGCAGGGCTTCGGTGATCCGTTCGCGGATCTGACGGGCAGCCAGTTCCTCGGACGTGGCCGCGCGGATCAGTCCGGTGATCTTCTGCTGTCCCTCGGCCGTCTCCGTCTGGCTCAGGACGCGTGCGGTCAGCCGGTGGCCGATGCTCTCGCGCGGGCCGCCCAGCAGGTCGGCGAGCAGTGACTCGGGCTCCAGGGGCAGGGGAGCGGCCTCGGCGAACAGCCGCTGCTTGGGTCCGAAGTAGTGGGACACCAGCGCCACGTCGACGCCGGCGTCCGCCGCGATGCCGCGCAGCGTGGTGCGGTCGTAGCCGAGATCGGCGAAGTGGCGCCGGGCGGTGCGGAGGATGACCTCCCGGGTGCCGCTGTCGCCGGGGCGCCGTCCGGTGCGGGATGGGGGAGTCATGCGGGGCCTCCTGAGGGGTCCGGAAGGTTGACAGCAGGAATTCATCATGCGCAGAATAAAGATCTCAACGCTCGTTGAATTCATTCTAGGGGCGCGCCCGTGATCCGCAGCGCTCCTCCACGTGCGCTTCCATCTCCAGGAGTCCTCTCGCATGCCCAGCACCGAGCCACGGCCCCCCATGGCCGGCACCGACGGCGCCGACCCATCAGCCGCCCGCCGCTGGTGGATCCTGGCCGTCATCGGCCTGGCCCAGCTGATGGTGGTCCTCGACGCCACCATCGTGAACATCGCACTGCCTTCGGCCCAGCACGACCTGGGCTTCTCCGACTCCGACCGGCAGTGGGTGGTCACCGCCTACTCCCTGGCCTTCGGCAGCCTGCTGCTGCTCGGCGGGCGCCTGGCCGACCTGATCGGCCGCAAGCTCGTCTTCCTCACCGGCGTCGCCGGATTCGCCTGCGCCTCCGCCGTGGCGGGAGCCGCGGGCAGTTTCGGCACGCTGATCACGGGCCGCGCCTTGCAGGGGATGTTCGGGGCTCTGCTGGCCCCGGCCGCCCTGTCGCTGCTGAACACCACCTTCACCCAGGCCAGGGAACGCGCCAAGGCCTTCGGCGTCTACGGCGCCATCGCCGGCACCGGCGGAGCCATAGGCCTGCTGCTCGGCGGTCTGCTCACCGAGCACCTCAGCTGGCGCTGGACGCTGTACGTCAACCTCTGGTTCGCCGCCCTCACCCTGGCCGGCGGTGCCGTCCTGCTCCGGCGTACCCGGCGCGACCCCGGCGCCCGCCTGGACCTGCCGGGCACCCTGCTCGTCTCCGCCGGCCTGTTCGGCGTCGTCTACGGCCTCTCCAACGCCGAACCCCGCGGCTGGGACTCCGCCATGACCTGGGGCTACCTCACAGGAGGCGCCTGCCTCATCGCCGCCTTCGCCGCGTGGCAGACGCGCGCCGTCCATCCGCTCCTGCCGCTGCGCATCCTGCTCGACCGTGACCGCGCCGCCTCGTTCGCCGCCGTGCTGGTGGCCGCCTCCGGCATGTTCGGCATCTTCCTCTTCCTCACCTACTACTTGCAGGTGTCCCGGCACTACAGCCCCGTGTCCACCGGACTGGCCTTCCTGCCGATGATCGCCGCCCTCGTCGTGTCCGCGCAGATCGCCGCCAACGTCACCCTGCCGCGCCTGGGCCCACGGGTCGTGGTGCCCGTGGGCCTGGCCCTGGCCGCCGCGGGCATGGTCTGGCTGACCCGCATCGGGCTGGACACCTCCTACGCCGGCTATGTGCTGCCACCGCTCCTGGTGCTCGGCCTGGGCCTGGGGCACGTGATGCCGCCCGCCATGAACAGCGCCACCGCCGGGGTCACCCCCAACGACGCCGGAGTCGTCTCCGCCACCGTCAACACCATGCAACAGGTCGGCGGCTCCATCGGTACGGCACTCCTCAACACCCTGGCGACCAGCGCCGCCACCCACTACCTCGACGGCAGGACACCCACCCCGCACGTCCTCGCCCAGGCGCGACTGCACAGCTTCACCACCGCGTTCTGGTGGTCGGCCGCGGTCTTCGCCCTGGGGCTGGTGTGCACGGGGGCGCTCTACCGCACCCGTAAGCCCACCGCTCCGACGGCCCAGGACTCACAGGAGAAGGCCGCGATGCACCTCTGACGGAACATCACGTCACGTCCGGTGCCCGGTGCTCACCAGCGCAACCCCGCGCAGAGCACCGGGCACTGGTCGTCTGTCACACAACGGACATGCCGCCGCATTGACGGTGTTCCGTCACGATCATAGGCTCGCTGTCCGTCGGCTTCCGCTCGCCCCCGTACCCGTGATCAGGCTGCCTCCGGGTGTGTTCGTGCGCCCAGTGCCGGCCGTACACACCACGCCGGGCCGGCGGCCGCTGCTCGACGGGCACTACCAGCATCACCGGCACTACCGGTACCACCTGCACCACCCCGTAACTCGCCATTCTCGGGAGGAGCATGTGAACAGACGTCGCGCGGCTGTCCGGGCCGCGTCAGCGCTCGCCATCACCCTGGCACTGACCGGCGCGCTCACCGGCCCCGCCGCCGCCACACCCGGCGCCGCGGCTCACGCCGGGACGACAGCGGTCGCCACCGCGACCGACCCCGTCACGCACGACCAGAACGACCGTGTCCCCGAGGGCTCGGTGTGGACCCAGCACTACTTCCCGTCCTCCGATCACTCCGGCACCGAACTGCACGCGGACGTGCTGCTGCCCGAGGGAATGAGAGCGGGCCAGAAGGTGCCGGTCATCCTGTCGATCGGCCCGTACTTCGCGCACACCGGGCAGACGGGCCCCGAGGGATGGACGCACACCGGGCCCTCGTCCCGCTTCCAGGACTTCATCGAGGGAACCGACCTGTTCCACCACGGATACGCCTTCGTCATGGTGGACCTGCGCGGCTTCGGCGGCTCCACCGGCTGCCTGGACTGGGGCGGCCCGGGCGAACAGGCCGACGTCAAGGCCGCCGTGTCCTGGGCCGCCCACCAGCCGTGGTCCACCGGCGCGGTGGGCATGTACGGCAAGTCGTACGACGCCGTCACCGGCCTCATCGGCAACGACCTGGACCAGGACGCCCTCAAGGCCGTCGTCGCCCAGGAACCCCTGTGGGACATGTACCCGTACATCTACTCCAACGGCGTGCCCCGCCCGAACGTCACCGGCACCGCCAACGCCTACAACGGCATCGCCACGATGCCCCCGATGCCGGACGACGACCCGCACTACCAGGCCAACGCCCGCTGGGAGGACACACACCCGGAGTGCCTCACCGAGAACTCGGCCGGGTACCGGATATCCGACCGGACGGACCCGTACTGGAAGGCCCGCGACCTGGCGAGGATGGCCAGGGGTACCGACACGCCGCTGTTCGTCACCCAGGGCTTCATCGAGAACAACACCAAGCCCGAGGAGATGCAGGAGTACCTGGACAACCACCGGGGCCCCGAGCGCGGGTGGGTCGGCCAGTGGGACCACGTGCGCGGCGGCGACCGCGTCAGTGACGGCCGCCTGGCCATGGGCCGCGAGGGCTGGTACGACGAGACGCTCTCCTTCTACGACCAGTACCTCAAGCACATCAGGCCGGCGGTCCGCTACCCCGCCTACGCCGTCGAGGACTCCACCGGCACCTGGCGCGCCCAGCGCACCTGGCCGGTCGTCGAACGGTCCGTCACCCTTCCCCTCGGCAACGGCTCCTACATCGACGACGGCGGAGCCTCCGCCCGCCAGGCCCTGGGCATCTCCGCCGCCCCGGCGCCCCGGCAGGCACAGCCGTCGGGCCGGTGGGACATGGAGAACGCGCCGGCCACCGATCAGCCCGCCCCCCGGGGGCTGGCCAAGGGGCTGGCGAAGCTCCAGAAGGCCGGCGAGGTCACCTCGAGCTTCTTCGTGTGGTCGAAGCCGACCGCGCGGAACGTACGCGTCACCGGCACTCCGCGGATCTCCCTGACCGCCAAGGGAGAAGGCAACGTCATGCTCAAGCTGTACGACGTGGCCCCGGACGGCACCGCCGTGATGTTCGACGAGCAGGTCTCCCTGCTGGACTCGGGACGGATGACCGTCGATCTCAAGGCGACCGACTGGACCCTGGCGGCCGGGCACGTCCTGGCCGTGGAGATCGGCTCCATCCAGACCGGCTCCTGGCGCGACACGCCGTCGGGCCAGACCATCGACGTCAAGGGCGCCCAACTCAGGCTGGCCCTGGACGACCCGTCCGACGACATCGCCACGCCCGGCGCCCGGTCACCGTTCCTGGACACCTATCTGCGCCAGTACACGGTGGACCTGCCGGCCGGTCCGGCGACGTTCACGGTGACACCGGGCGGTCACCTCTGACCCACCGGGCCGGCGCCGGCCACCACGGTCTCCGGGACGCCCCGGAGCGCCGGCCGGCGCCGGCCCGCCGACCACCGCCTCGCGCGGTCGTGGCCCGGGCGCGCCCGTCCGAATCCGTGCGCCCGGGCCCCGGCCGCGTTCCGCCACGCCACGCCCCCGCGGTCGGGGCGCAGCGGCTTCGTCAGACCTGTGCCGTCGTCACGCGCAGCGGCTCGAACGTCACGGCGGTCTGCGGGCCGTCGGCCCAGCGCACCCGCAACTCTCCGTCCGCCCACACCACTTCCGCGATGGCGGCGGCGGGCGGCGGGGCATCGGCGTCCGCCCCCAAGCCGGCCAGCGCGACGAACACCGCCGTCCCCTGGACATCCGCCGACAGCCGGGGCATCCGCACCCACGGCTCGTACGCCGTGCCCTCGGGCGCGCGCACCTGATCCGGCTCACCCCAGCCGTGCAGCCCCACCAGGTCGGAGCGAAGCGCCTGGGTGGCCCACCCGGTGAGCGTGACCCGCGCCCCGTGCGGCGCCCCGACCACCCGGTGGATCCGCAGTTCGTGACGCCCGCGCGCAACGGTCAGGCTCTCCACCCGCAGCCCGGGCACCATCGGCGGCCCGGACTCGAACACCGGCCGGTGCCAGGAAGCCGCCCACCCCCACCCGTCGCCTCCTCCCGCGCCGAGCGGACGGATGCGCCGCCGCACGCTCGGGATGCCGCCGACCTCCACGGACAGATGGTTGTCCGCGAAGTTGTCCCGGGACGTGGGTCCGGTGTGCGTGGAGTAGGCCTGGCGGCCGTACAGCGGGTCGTCCTCCGCCGCGAACTCCCCCTCGTGCGGCCGGACGTGGTCACTGCCGTGGTTGTGCAGACGCACGATCCCGTCGGCCCCCGTCGACTGCACCAGCAGCCCGGGCGCGGGCAGCGGCAGCACCCGGTCGGGGCCCTCGCTCGGCGCCCGTTCCTCGGTCGCCGTCCACAGCGGGTGGTCCTCCGGCGCGAGCAGTGCGACGAACGCCTTCGACGCCCAGTACGGGGACGCGGGGCCGGAGTAGTCCTGCAACGTGGCGGCGTGCGGGCCGTGCCAGCCCAGGCTGAGGAGCCCTTCGTCCGTCACCGCGCCCCGGTCGAGGAAGTACTGCAGACTGCCGCTGATCAGACGGCGTGACGTGCCCGGGGACAGCGGCGTGTGACCCGTGACGGCACCCACGCCGACGGCTGCCGCCGCCGCGAACCGGTAGGTCAGCGAGCGCCCGAAGTGGATCGGCGCCCCGTCGGCGCCGAAGAGGAGCGAGAAGCCCTCCAGATGCTCGCGCAGCCGCGGCCCGAACCGGCCCGACAGCGCCGTGTCGTCCGACAGATGGGCGTGGAGCAGCGGATACAGGTGCAGCGCCCACCCGTTGTAGTGGTCGAAGGCCCGACCGTCGCCGTCCGCGTACCAGCCGTCGCCCCGGTACCACGTCTCCATCAGGTCCAGCGCCCGCTCCATGGCCCGCGCCGTCGCCCGGTCGCCGCGGCCGACGGACTCCAGGAACGAGGCCACCATGAACGGGAAGAGATACCAGTTGTTCGGCGCGGGGGTGTGCGTGAGAGCGCCGCGCAGCCACGTCTCGGCCCTCTCCTGTACGTCATCGTCGAGCCGGTCCCACAGCCACGGCCGGGTCAGGGTCAGGCCGAGCGCCACCGAGGCCGACTCGACCATCGGCTGGCCCTGCACATGGTGGTCGAGGATCAGCGGCCACGACTCGGCGTCGTCGCGGCCCGGTGTGCGGGTGCCCGCCGCGAGTCCGTCGGCGTACCGCTCCAGCCACCCGTGCGGGTCCTTGCCGCCGGCGCCCGCGACGCGGAAGCCGGCCGCCAGGAGCGTACGGGCGTAGCCCTCCAGGCCGTCCGAGCGGACACCGGACCGGGAGGGGCGGCCCGGCAGGTCCAGCAGGGCGCCGCCGGGGCTCGCCCAGCGCCAGGCGGCGCCGAGCAGTCCGTCGGCGACGCTCTCCCAGTGCGCCCGGGTGTAGCCGGTGTACGGGCTCAGCTCCCGGTTCTCGGCGGGCAGGTCGAAGGGGATGCTCATGCGAGGAAGGCCAGCCTTTCGCGTCGTACGGGATGGGCGAGTTCCGCGCCCGCGGCCCAGCGGGCCACCTCGGCGACGGCCGAGTCGGCGAGCCGTTCCCACTCACTGCCCTGGGAGCCGGCGAGGTGAGGGGTGATCAATGCGTTCGGACAGTCCCACAGCGGGTGGTCGGCGGGCAGGACCTCGGGGTCCGTCACGTCGAGCACGGCCCGGATACGGCCCGCGCGCACCACGTCGGTGAGCGCGTCCTGATCGAGGACCGCGCCGCGGGAGGTGTTGATCAGCACGGCGTTCGGCCGCATCGCATCCAGCAGCTCACGGCCGACGAGGCCGCGGGTGGCGGGCAGCAGCGGTGTGTGGACGCTCACCAGGTCGCTGCGGGAGAAGAGACCGGGCAGGTCCACTCCCTCCACGCCCATGCCGGCGGCTTCCGCCTCGGTGACGTACGGGTCGTGCAGCAGTACCTCGTAGTCGAAGGGGCGCAGCAGTTCGATGACGCGCCGGCCGATCAGGGAGGCCGAGAGGATGCCCACCGTGCGGCGGTAGTTGCCCACCTCCCCCTGCGAGGTGCGCAGCCAGTCGTCGCGCTCGCGGGTGCGCCGGTAGTCGCGGGCCCGTTCCAGCGCGTACTTGCCGTGCAGCAGGATCATGGCGAGCGTGTACTCGGCGACCGGCAGCGCGTTGGCCGCGGCCGCCGAGGACACCTCGATACCGCGGTCCCAGCAGGCGTCGGTGACATGCCCGCGCACCGAGCCGGCCGCGTGCACGACGGCCTTGAGCCGGGGCGCCGCCGCGAGGACGCCGGCGTCGAGCGGCGGGCACCCCCAGCCGGTGACGAGCACCTCGACACCGGCGAGGACGTCCTTGGCCCGTGCCGTCGTCAGGTCGTCGAGGACGGGCAGTGGCGCCAGGTCGCACACGTCCCGGAGCGCGGCCAGCGCGCGCGGGGTGAAGACGGCGGCAGCCGCCTCGGTGGACATGGCCAGCGCCACGCGTGGCTTGCTCACTTGACCGCCCCCGCCGTCAGACCGGACCGCCAGAACCGTTGCAGGAGGGCGAACGCGAGGATGAGGGGGAGGACCGCCAGGAGCGAGCCCGTGATGACCACCGGGTAGTACTCGGGCGAGACCGACGCCTGGCTGTTCCACTGGTACAGACCCAGGCTCACGGGATACAGGTCCTGGTCGGAGAGCATCACCATCGGCAGGAAGAAGTTGTTCCAGATCGCCGTCAGCTGGAAGAGGAAGACCGTGACCAGGCCGGGGCCCAGCATGCGCAGCGACACGCGTACGTACGTCGTCAGCTCGCCCGCGCCGTCGACCCGTGCCGCCTCGAGAACCTCGTCGGGCACATAGCCCTGGGCGAAGATGCGGCCCAGGTACACGCCGAACGGGTTGAACAGGACGGGGACGAACACCGACCAGAAGGTGTTCACGACCCCGGTCTCGGACGCGATCAGGTACAGCGGCAGCGCGAGCACCGTCTGCGGCACCATCACGGCGGCCAGCACGAGGCCGAACAGCTTCTCCTTGTGCCGGAAGTGGTACTTGTCGAAGGCGTAGCCGCAGGCGACGCTGACCAGCGCGCCGAGCGCCGCGCCCAGGACGGCGTACAGCAGGCTGTTGCCGTACCACCGCCCGTACAGTCCGCCGTCCATGGCGAACAGGTCCTTGACGTTCTGGACGAGGGAGAAGTCGCTGAACGACAGGATGCTGCTGCTGAACAGGGCGTCGCGGGACTTCGACGCGGCGAGCAGCAGCCACAGCACCGGCAGCAGCGTGTACAGGGCGGAGATGGCGACGACGACGTTGACGGTCGCCCGGCCCAGCAGGCGTGGGCGCAGCAGGGTGGAGTCCATGGCGCTCATCGGGCGTGCTCCTCGGCCTTGTCGACGCGGTTCGTCCAGCGGGTGACCCCGTAGGAGACGGCGATGGTGATGATCAGCAGGATCACCGACGCGGCGGCCGCGAGTGAGTAGTTGTTGCGGCTGAAGGCCGCGTCGTAGATGTACATGCTCGGCGAGAACCTGGTGTTGATCATCTGTGAGGACTGGTGGAGCAGCATGGGCTCGGTGAACAGCTGGAGTGCCCAGATCAGTGTGAACATGGCGACCATGACGATCGAGGAGCGTACGAGCGGCGCCTTGACCTGGAGTGCGGTGCGCACCGGTCCCGCGCCGTCGACCACGGACGCCTCCAGCACCTCACGGGGGACCGCCTGGAGCGCGGCGTAGAAGACGACCATGTTGTAGCCGAGGTTGCTCCACAGGGCGATGTTCACGATGGACGGCAGTGTGGTGTGCAGACCGAGGAAGTCGACGGTGATGTCGGCCTTGCCGAGCGCCTCGATGACCGGGCTGATGCCCGGCGTGTACAGGTACAGCCAGATCAGGGCGGCGATGATGCCGGGCACCGCGTGCGGCAGGAACAGACCCAACTGGGCCCAGGAGCGCAGCCGGACGACACCGGAGTCCAGCAGCAGGGCGAGGGCCAGGGAGCCGATCACCATCAGCGGGATGTAGAGCACGCAGTACAGCGCGACCGTGCCGAGCCCGGAGAGGAACGTCGGGTCGGTGACCACGGCGGCGTAGGAGCGCAGCCCCACGAACACGGTGCGCTCCGGGCCGAAACCGAGGTCCGGCTGGTCGTCGCTGAAGAAGCTCAGCCAGACCGCCGTGCCGACCGGGATCAGGAAGACGAGCAGGAGAAGGGCGAAGAACGGCGCCATCAGAATGCCCGCGGCGCCGTTGCGGCGGCGCTGGGCCGAACGCCGCGCCGTGCGCCGGGAGACGTCCGCCGCCTGCGGTGGGGCGGCCTGCGCCGTTCGGACGTGGGCTGTCGCGGTCATGGGGTCACCTGCCTCTCGTGTGCGGGCGTTCACGTCGAGTGCTGGGTGGTGGTCAGGCCCAGCGCCTTGAGGTCGGGCATCGTGCCGTCCTGCGCGGCGCGTATGGCGGACAGGATCGTGCCCGAGCCGGCTCCGGCACGGGCGAACGCGTCCTGCATGACGTAGCCGGTGGCGGTCATGCGCGGGCCCCACACCCAGCCGTCGCGGATCTTGTGGGCCTCCTCCTCGAACAGCCGGTAGATGTCCTGGCCGCCGTAGTACGACCGGTCGAAGGCGGCGCGTCCCACGGGGATGAGGCCGGTCGCGGCGGGGTACTGGCTGCTGGCGCTGCTGGACAGCCGGGCCCTGAGCGCGTCGGGGTGCGCGACCTGCCACGCGATGAACTCCATGGCGGCTTCGGGGTGCTTGCTGTCCTTGGTGACGGCGAACGTCGAGCCGCCGTGCGTGCCGAGCGCCGGCCTGCCGGGGGTCCACTGGGGGAGCGGCGCGATGCGCCACTTCCCCTTCTGCTCCGGGCGCGCGTTCATCTGCGCGCCCGCGTCCCAGGCACCGCTGAGCCGGGTCAGGACCAGGCCGCCCGCGACCTGCGCGTCGTAGAGGCGGGAGGTGGAGGAGTTGCAGTGGACGAGGTCCTCGTCGATGAGCCGCTGCCAGTACGCGGCCACCTTCCGGGTCGGGGCGTCCGCCATGGACACGTTCCAGGCGCCCTTGGAGATGTCGAACCACTGGGCCCCGGCCTGCCAGCACCAGGCGGCCATCTGCGACATGCCGTCGGTGGGGAAGGTGGCGATCCTGCGGCCCCCTCCTGTGCGGCGCACCCGGCGGGCCAGCTCGGCGTACTCGTCCCAGGTGGTGGGGACGTCGAAGCCGAACTTGTCGAACAGGTCCTTGCGGTAGTGCAGCACCATGGGCTCGATGTCGAGCGGCACGCTGTACGTGCGCTGCTCGAAGGTCGTCTGGCCCAGTGACTGGGGGAGCAGTTCCGCCCTCAGTTCGTCGCCGATCAGCGATGTGATGTCGCGGGCGACGCCGTCGATCGCGAAGCCCGGCAGCTGGGGGTACTCGATGGTGGCGACGTCGGGTGCGTTGCCCGCCCGCGCCGCGTTGCTCAGCTTGAGGTATCCGCCCTGGGTGCCGGAGGGGATCTGTTCGAAGTCGACCTGGATGTGGTCGTGGGTCTTGTTGAACGCGTCCACCACCTGCTGGCTGCCGCGCAGCGCGGACCAGAAGGTGATGGTGGTCGTGCCTTTGGTGCCGGACTTGCTGCTGCTCCCGGATCGGGCGGACGCGCTGTCGTTCCCGCTGCAGGCGCTCAGGGCGCCCGTCAGTGGCAGCGCGGTGATCGCGGCGAGCACGGATCGACGGCTCTGTCGACCAGGCATGGGCGCCTCCCGCGGCTTCTGCGGCTCCTGCGTGTTCGAGTCACGGGAATACTGATCGACTGAACCGATCGGGTCAATAGAGCGATCAGAAGAAAATAAAACGGTCAAACGCTCATTCCGAGGCGGCGGTTGAGTCCGGACACGATGCCGAGTTCGGCGCCTGTGTGGAACCGCGCACCTTCAGCGCCGGCAGCAGCTCCACCCGCCGCACGGGCGCGGCGGCCCCTCCGGGGTCCCCCGGGTCGAGCCGGCGCAGCAGCAGTTCCGCCGCCGCGCGGCCGACGTCCGCCTTCGGCGGGGACACCGCCGTCAGAGGAGTGCTGCCGAGCGCCGCGACCACGTCGTCGTAGGCGATCACGGAGCAGTCCTCCGGGACCCGCACGCCGTTGTCCCGCAGCGACTGCACCAGCATCAGAGCATCCACGTCGCCGTGCAGCACGGCCGCCGTCGCTCCCGACTCGGCCATCAGGGAGTGGAGTTCGAGCGGCGCTGCCGCGCTTTCGGCCGTCGGGTCGGGCGCCGCGCCGGGCGAGCTGAGCGCCACGGCCCACTTGTCGACGTCCGGATGGTCCGCCGCGATCTCGGTGAACGCCGCACGAATGGCGCGCGCCGTCGGGCTGTCGTCGCGCGCGGCGAGCACGATGCGCCGATGCCCCAGTTCCGTGAGGTGGCCGACGGCGAGATGGATGCCGTACCAGTGGTCCGTGCAGACGGTGTCCACGGCGTGCAGCGCACTGCCGCGCCGTGGCCTGCGCTCCATCACCACCGCGGGCACCTCCAGGCGCGACAGCCAGGCGTAGTCCTCCTCCTCCGTGGTGCGGGTGCGCCAGCGCGGAGCGATCAGCAGGCCGCGCGCGCCGTCCGCCAACGCCCGCTCCACAAGCGGCCGCTCGGCCCCCGGGGCGGTCGGCGCGATGTGCAGCGCGATACGGATCCCGGCCTCTTCGAACGCGGTCCGGGCGCCGTGCAGCGCCTCGTACAGATACGCGTGGCGCTCGGGCACCACGACCGCGACCGGACCTCCGTCGGCCGGGGGCGGCTGGGGTGCCGCGGCCTGCTCCGACTCGGGCAGCACCGGGCGGGCCACCCCGTGGCCGCGGCGCAGCTTGCCCTCGCGGGCCAGCTCCTCCACGTCCCTGCGGACGGTCACCACCGACACCGCGAGCTCCTCGGCGAGATCACTGACCCGGGTCGCACCCCGCGACCGCACCGCCGCGAGGATCCGCTGCCGCCTGAGATCGACCGGTTCGCGCATGCTGGTGGCCCCCTCACAACCCGCTGTTCGTTTGAGCGCTTCGCTGAACGCTTCGGCGGCAGCATAACCAGGGGTGCCGGGCGGGGTCAGTGCCCGGCGGCTTGCGGTTCCGCCGTCACTCCTCCTCGTACGGGAAGCGGACGAGCGGGGCTTCCCGGGTGAAGAACGTCTTGGCTCGGACGGCCGCCCGTTCGTCGTCGCGTACCTGCCCCGGCCGGGAGCCGTTGCCGAGCAGTACGCCGCCGAAGCGCATTCCCATGTACGCGGCGCTGTGATGAAGGCTGAGCACCAGCGGCTGAGCCACGACCTCCTCGCGGTGTGCCATCGCCGTCACGCCCCACAGGGTGCGGCCGGCCATCTCCGCCCTGAAACCCGGGTCCGGGGTGGTCAGCCACTTCGACCAGTAGTCGAGGTACCGCTTGGCGTACGACGACAGGGAGTACCAGTACAACGGGGAGACGATCACGATATCGGTGGCGGCGAGCGTCGCCTGCCGCAGCAGCTCCTCGTTGTCCTGCTCCGGCCGGGGCGCGTCGGCGTGCCGTGCGTCGACGAAGTCGGCAAGGCGGAGCCGCGTCAGGTCCAGCCATCGCTGCCCGGTGGTGCTCGGCAACTGTTCCGCCGCGACTCGGGCCAGCTGCTCGCTGTTGCCGTCCGATCGGGCGCTGGCGAGGAGAAAGAGGAACGAGCGGTTCATATGCGCTCCAGAGGTCCGGCGGTCGACTTCTCCGCTTCCAACCTTGGTCCACGTCACGGTATTTCCCCACCGCGCACCGACGGCGGCCGTGGTCTGGGGCGAGTGGCTGAACTGGCGCTGGTCTCGAACTCTCGTGGAGGTCGGGGGAGAGCGGGTGCGCTTCCGAGGGCGTGGTCGTGCTGGGTTACCGGAACCCACAAGCGACGCCGAACCTCGTCAACCGTCGGCGAGTCCGCGTGCTCGAGGGCGTCGACCGCATCAAGATGGCCCTCTCAGCCGGCTCACGCCCTGGGCCGTCCCCGCGGAGCCCTGCCGCCCGGCGGGCATCCCGGCCCCGTGGCATCCGTCACCCAGGAACGCAGGCCTGGAGAAGAACCCACCTGTGCTCACGCCTCAGACGCCCAGACGATGACGCGTGCGACCGGGCTGAATGACGCAACGACGTAGCGACTTGTCGACTTCGCCGCCGGGCTGGTCTTCGACCTCCGCGGCAGCATGCGGCGGGCGACGCAGAAGGTGTTCCTGTGGTCGCCTGCTAACGTCGAGTAGTCACGGAGAAACGGCGACTCTTCTCCTTGCCAGGGACGTGAGTTCGCTGGGGACCCCACTGTCCCATGGGGGCCTCAGGGGGCTCATGACGCCCCGGGAAGGAGATGGAGAAGATGCCCGGATCAGACCAGCACGACGACAGTCCGGTCGGCCGGGACCCCCGTCGCTCGCTCGGTCCGGTCGGTCAGTTCCTGGCGCTGGTTACAGCCCTGGTGATCGATCTGACGATCAGGCACCTGTTCGGCGCTTGATACGAGCACGGCCCCGGCGGTAGGACGCCGGGGCCGTGGGCGCTGCGGGGTTTCTCCCGAGCGGGATGGCCCTGTCCGTCGCATTCGGGTCGGCAGGGCCTTCCTGAACACCAGCCTAATCCCGGTCGCCGCGCAGGCCGAGACCGGACGCGGTCTCAGCCCAGGACGCGGCCGGCGGTGCGCTCTGCCGAAGGTCTTTACGGTGCTCAGGGGTTGCACTAGTTTTCGGCAAGGTTCAGCAACTCCTTTCAGGCCAGCGGCGCCACGGGACGGCGCCGATGGCTGCCCTTGCCTGCCCTCGGGAGCCGCCGTGTCTTCGCACGCCACCGCCGCCGGCCCACGAAGAAGACGCCGCCTCGGCACCCTGACCGCGCTCGCCGTCCTCACGGCCGGCGCGGTCGTTGCCGGACCCGTGGCCCCCGGTGGACTCGCCACCCGGGCCGCAGCCGCGGCCGGCGGTCCTCTCGGAGCCCACTACGACGCCGCGAAGACGGCCATCGACTTCCGTCTCTACTCCTCCCGGGCCACCCGGATCGACCTGTACCTGTACCGCAGCGCGTCGGGCGGTCAGGAGGCCGCCGTCGTCTCCCTAGGCAAGGACGCCACGACGAACGTCTGGTCGGCGAGCGTGCCGGTGTCCACCCTCCAGGGGCAGTACGGCATCACCGGCACCGTCTACTACGGCTACCGCGCCTGGGGGCCCAACTGGCCCTACGACCCGGCCTGGAGGAAGGGTTCGAGCGCGGGGTTCGTCGCGGACGTCGACGCGGCGGGCAACCGCTTCAACCCCAACAAACTCCTGACCGACCCCTACGCCCGCGAGTTGAGCCACGACCCGGTCACCCCCGGCGGCCCCGGCCCCACGGTCTACGGCACCGGCCCGCAGTACCGCACCGTGGACGACGGCGCCCAGGCCCCCAAGGGCATCGTGCTCCCGGACGACACCACGAGCACCGGAAGCAAACCGACCCGCGCCCTGAAGGACGACGTCGTCTACGAGGTACACGTCCGTGGCCTCACCGAGAACGACTCCTCCGTGCCCGCCGCCGACCGCGGCACCTACAAGGGCGCCGCCGACAAGGCGGCCGACCTGGCCGCCCTCGGCGTCACGGCCGTGGAGTTCCTGCCGCTCCAGGAGTCCCAGAACGACGCCAACGACGCCGATCCCGCCTCCACGACCGGGGACAACTACTGGGGCTACTCGACCCTGGACTACTTCGCACCCGACCGCAGATACGCCTCCGACAAGAGTCCGGGCGGTCCCACCCGCGAGTTCAAGGCCATGGTCAAGGCCTACCACGACGCCGGGATCAAGGTGTTCGCCGACGTCGTCTACAACCACACGGGCGAGGGCGGCCCGTGGAACGCGAGCGACAAGAACACCTACAGCCTCTACTCGTTGCGGGGCCTGGACAATCCGACGTACTACTCGCTGACCAGCGACATGCAGGGCCCGTGGGACAACACGGGCGTGGGCGGCAACGTCAACACCTACAACCCCATCACCCGGAACCTGATCACGGACTCGCTCGCCTACTGGAAGGACGGCCTGGGCGTCGACGGCTTCCGCTTCGACCTCGCACCGGTCCTCGGCAACACCTGCCAGCACGGCTGCTTCCAGTACAGCCGCACCGACCCCGACACCGCCCTGAACCGCATCACGGCGCTGATGCCCCCTCGCCCGGCGAACGGAGGCACGGGCACCGACTGGATCGCCGAACCCTGGGCGCTGGGCAGCGGCACCTACCAGGTGGGCAACTTCCCGACGGGCTGGTCCGAGTGGAACGACAAGTTCCGTGACACCCTGCGCCGCGACCAGAACGCGATGGGCGTGGAGAACGTCACCCCGGGAGAACTGGCCACCCGGTTCGCCGGATCCTCGGACCTTTACCAGAACAGCGGCCGGGCACCGTTCAACTCCGTCAACTTCATGGTCGCCCATGACGGTTTCACCCTGGCCGACCTCTACCGGTGCAACTCCAAGAACAACTCCCAGCCCTGGCCGTACGGGCCTTCCGACGGAGGCTCCGACCACAACCTCTCCTGGGACCAGGGCGGCGTCGCCGCGGATCAGCGCAAGGCCGCCCGCAACGGCTTCGCGTTCCTGATGCTGTCGGCCGGAACGCCGATGATGACCGGCGGCGACGAGTACCTGCGCTCGCTGAACTGCAACAACAACCCCTACAACCTGGACTCCTCCGCCAACTGGCTCAGCACGGACCGGACCGCCGACCAGAGCACGTTCCGTACCTACGTCAAGCGACTGATCGCCTTCCGCAAGGCCCACCCCGCGCTGCGGCCGGCCACCTTCTACACCGCCTCCGACAGCAACGGGAACGGCATGGGCCGGCTCCAGTGGTTCACGCCTGCCGGGAGCACACCGGACAGCACCTACTGGTCCGACCCCGACAGCCACGCACTGGGCTGGCGCATCGACGGCTCGGAGTTCTCCGATCCCAGCAGCGCGCTGTACGTCGGCTACAACGGCTGGTCCGGCGACGTCGACTTCACCCTGCCCTCACCGGGCGCCGGGAAGAACTGGTACCGCGTCACCGACACCTCCACCTGGGCGGAGGGCGACGACCAGGTCGCCCAGCCCGGGGCCGAGAGCTACATCGGCGGTGCCGGGACGGTCTACCGCCTGCACGGCCGTGCCACGCTGCTCCTGATCGCCAAGTAGGCCTCCGCGCACCGCCCTCACGCACCGCCCTCACGCACCGCCCTCACGCACCGCCCTCACGCACCGCCCTCACGCACCGCCCTCACGCGCCGGTCTCAGGCGCCGACGTCGGCGGGCGAGGTACCGGTCTCGGTCAGCGGCAGGCCGAGCCGGGCGCGCTCGGTGACCCAGCGGGTCGGCCGGTAGCGAGGATCGCCCGTGCTGCGGTGCAGCTCCTCCTGAAGGGTGAGGAGTCGTCGCCCGCCGACCCGGTCGCCCCACGCCAATGGGCCGAAGGGGTAGCCGAGGCCGGCCGTGACCGCGGTGTCGACGGCGTCGGGGGTGGCGATGGACCGCTCGGCGATGGACGCCGCCACGCCCACGATCGAGGCGAGCAGGCGCTGGGCGACGGATCCCGCCGTGTCACGGACGACGGACACACGGGGTGGTTCGCCTGTGCCTTCCGCCCTGGCGAGAACCGCCCGGGCGTCGCGTACGGCGGCCGGGTCGGAGGCGGGCGTGAGGGCGAGAACACGGCGGCCGGTGGCGAGGGAGAGGGGATCGACTCCCAGGGTGCGCCGGGCGGGCAGGCTGTCGGCGGCGACCGCCGAGACGACGGTCGTGCCCCAGGCGGGAACCAGCACCAGCGCACCGTCCGAGGGCCCCGGCCCGGTCTCGAGGGACGCCCCCGAGCGCACCAGGGCCTGGCGCAGCGCGTCGGCGTGCTCTCCCGCGCCGTGCACCAGGATCGGGCGGCCCGCGTCGCCGGTGACCGGCGGCTCGGCCGAGGCGGCGGGAGCCGGCGCCTGCGGACCGTAGGCGTAGAAGCCGCGCCCCGTCTTGCGGCCGTGCAGTCCGGCGGCCACCCGGTTGGGCGTGAGGAAGGACGGCCGGAGCCGGTCGGAGTGCCGGAATCCGTGCCAGATGGAGTCGATGACGGCGGCGGTGACGTCCAGGCCGGTGAGGTCCATCAGTTCGAAGGGGCCCATGCGCAGGCCGAGCACGTCGCGGGCGACACGGTCGATCCCGGCCGCGTCGGACACGGATTCCTCGAGCAGGGCGAGGGCCTCGGTGACCAGTCCGCGCCCGGCGTGGTTGACGAGGAAGCCGGGGGTGTCGGCCACGACGACGGCGCTGTGTCCGGTGCCCTGGACCAGTTCGACCAGGGTGGGCGGGATGTCCGAGCGGGTCAGCGCGCCCGGGACGACCTCGACGACCTTCATCAGCGGGACCGGGTTGCAGAAGTGCAGCCCGGCCAGCCGGGAGGGATCGGCCAGGCCGGAGGCGATCTGCGTGACCGGCAGTGAGGAGGTGTTGGTCGCGAACACGGTCCGTGCGGGCAGGGCGACCTCCAGTTGCCGGAAAAGCTCCGTCTTGGTGGCCAGATCCTCGCGCACCGCCTCGATGACCAGCCGCACCTCCTCGCCCGGTGCGGTGGGCGACCCCAGCGGGATCACCCGCTCCACGGCGGACGCGGCGGCCTCGGCGGTCATCCTCCCCTTCTGTACGGCCCGTTCGAGCATGCTCCGGACGAAGTCGGCGGCCTCGGAAACCGCCTCCTTCCGGGCGTCGCAGAGCTCGACGGTGTGGCCGGCTGCCGCCGCCCACTGGGCGATACCCCGGCCCATGACCCCGGCGCCGACGATCCTGATGCGCATGTGACTCCTCGTTCTCTCAGCGCAGGTAGACGCGGCCGGGATCGACGTCCTCGCGCAGCAGGCGCAGTTCGGACGCGGTCGGCGGGTCGATCGTGGTGAGGTCGTCGGCGACCTGGAGGTCCCAGCCCGTGGCCCGGCGGACCTGGTCGACCGTGACACCGGGATGGGTCGCTACCAGCCGCAGCTCCTCGCCGACGCCGCCGCGGGCCAGGATGCCCAGGTCGGTGATGACCCGGGTGACGCCCGCGCCGAGCGGGCGCACTCCTTCGGCCAGTGCGCGGTCCGGGCCGGGCGAGGTGCAGAAGTCCAGCTCGGCCATGAAGGAGCGCGGGCTGTGACGGCGCATCACCACGAAGACCTCGCGCGCGTTGGCCATGACCTCCATGGCGCCTCCGGATCCGGGCAGCCGAACGGAGGGGGCGTGCCAGTCGCCGATGACCGAGGAGTTGAGGTTGCCCCACCGGTCGATCTGTGCGGCCCCGAGGAAGCCGACGTCGATGTGGCCGCCCTGGAGGACGTAACCGAACAGGGCGGGCATCGGCAGCACCGCCTCGGCGCCGGTGATGAGCACGGCGTCGGCGATCGTCTCGGGCAGGTGCGACGGATGGGCTCCGCACACCCCGGACTCGTAGACGATCTCGATCCCGGGCGCGACGGTGAGCTGGGCCAGCGCGGTCGCGAGCGTCGGCAGTCCGATGCCGGCGAAGACGGTCCGCTTGCCGGCCAGTTCACGCGAGGCGACCACGGACAGCAGCTCCGAGGACGTCGCGGCTCCGGAGACCGCCGAGCCGGTCGCCGTGGCGGTCGCCGAGTCGGTCACCGAGGTGGTCGCTGAGGCGGCGTTCATGTCCCTCTCTCGTTCGGTGCGTTCGGTGCGTTCGGTGCGTTCGGGTCCCGGGCCGCCGCCGCGGGCGTCGGTCGGTTCGGTCCGCGCACGGGTCACAGCCGCCGCCCGTAGTTGACGGGCAGGCTCATGGCGTCGCCGACGGCCAGCGCCGCCCAGGACGTCTCGCCGAGCTTGGCGACGTACTCCTCGTGGTCGCGGGTGCCGTACACCCACTCCGCCATCCACTCCCGCAGACGTGCGGGGTCCTTGCTGATGTGCGACCAGGCCCGGTAGAAGGCGTTGTCGCGGTCGTAGTAGCCCTGGGCGAAGGACGGGTGCGCGCCGCGGGGACAGACGACGACGGCGTCCACGGCGTGCGCGGGGATGACCGTGCGGTTGGGGTCGGAGCGGATCACCTCGTCGTCGACGACCTCCTCCACGACGACGACGGCCCTGGCGGCGGCGTAGACGGCCTCGGCCTGGATGCCGGTCAGGCCCCAGATCTGGGTGTTGCCGGACCGGTCGGCGCGCTGGGCGTGGACGATGGTCACGTCCGGGTTGACCGGCGGTACGACGTGGACGTGCTCCTCCCCGCCGTCGGGGCCGGGATACGGTGACGTGATCCTCCGGATGCCGGCGTTGACGGACGGAAGGTCGCTGCCCGCGTAGGACCTCAGCGGATAGAAAGGCAGGCGCTGGGCGCCCGCGAGGTAGCGGCAGACCATGCCGTAGTGGCTGTACTCCTCGAACTCCAGCGGTTCGGGCACCTTGTGCTCGATCCGGCGGCGCAGCTCGCCGAGCGAGCCGGCCGACGAGTTGCCCACGAAGGAGGAGACCAGCCTGGACACGCAGCCCCCGGCCAGCATCTGGTCCACCACGATGTCCGCGGTCATCCGGACCACGGTGAGGTTCCTGCGCCGCTGCCGGATGATCTCGTGCCCGGCGGCGGTCGGGATCAGGTGGGTGAAGCCCTCCAGCGAGACCGTGTCGCCGTCGTGGACGTAGGCCGCGATCGCATCCCGCATCGTCATGGTCTTGTCCCGGGACGGGCGGGGGGCGGCGGTGGCGGGCGCCGCGATCGGGGCCGGCGGATCGTCCGGTCGCATCGTCGTGCTCCTCGGCAGGGGTGAGGTCGTGCTTCTCGGCATGTGCGTCTCGCGGTGCTTCTCGCCATGGGGAAGGGGTGCTCACACCGTCCCAGCGGTATTGATTGCTGTCCAATACCGAATTAGGGTCGGACCAAGACGCAGGATTGATCAATCACGGAGATCGGAGCCGCAGCGTCATGGAGCTGCGCCATGTGACCGCGTTCCTCGCCGTGGCCGAGGAACTGCACTTCGGCCGCGCCGCCAAGCGGCTTCAGATGGCCCAGCCGCCGCTGAGCCAGCAGATCCGCCAGCTGGAGAAGGAGCTGGGGGTCCAGCTCTTCGAGCGCAACACCCGCTCGGTACGGCTCACCAGCGCCGGCCAGTCCTTCCTCGAACCGGCACGCACCGTGCTGAAGGACCTCGACACGGCCATGCGGGCGGCCAAGGCGGCCGGGCGCGGCGAGTACGGGCGGGTCACCGTCGGCTTCGCCGGCGCCTCCAGCCACGAGAGTCTGCCGCTGCTGACCCGGGCGGTGCGCGCCGCACACCCGGGCATCGAGCTGGTCCTCGCAGGCCAGACGTACGCCAACGTCGCACTCGCCCAGGTCGCGGAGGGCTCCCTGGACCTCGGATTCGTACGCCTGCCGGTGACCCAGCCGGGCGTGGCGACCCACGTGATCGCGGAGGAGGAGCTCATCTGCGCCCTGCCCTCCGACCACCGGCTGGCAGAGCGAACGCACATCCCCGTCGCCGACCTGCGCGAGGAACCCTTCGTCAGCTTCCCCGCCAACACCGGATCCTCCCTGCGGGATGCCACCGTGTCGGCCTGCGAACAGGAGGGATTCACGCCGCGGGTCGTACAGGAAGCACCGGACTCCCACACGATCCTCGCCCTGGTGGCCGCCGGAGTCGGTGTGACCCTCACCCTCACCTCCTGCCAGCACATCCAGCAGACCGGCCTGGTCTACCGCCCGCTGGAGGGACCGTCCGTCCGGCTCCGGGCCGCTCTGGCCTGGCGCAAGGACAATCCGTCCGCCGCGCTGCGCTCGGTCCTGGCCGTGGCCAGGGAGGCGCTTCCGGCGCCGCGGCGGCTGTCACCGGCTCCTGTGGACACGCCGTAGTTCATTGAGAAGGATTGCGTCTCAATGAAGTACGAATTGGATATTGGACCTTCTTAGTCGGCGGTGCAAGGGTCAGCGGGACATCGTCTCGCTCGGGAAAGGACCGCACATGTCCGAAGAGGCCGCCGACGTCATCATCTGTGAACCGCTGCGCACGCCGATCGGCCGGTCCGGCGGCGGCCAGGGACTGGCCGCCGCCTTCGAACGCATCCGCGCCTGACGCCCCCGCACCGCCCCGGCGGAGGACCGGCCGACGGCAGACCCGTCCGCGTTCCCCCTCCCCACCGCTCGCCCCCATACAACCGCCGCCACCACCGCCGCACTGCCCCCAGCCCGCCCCGCCGGAGCCGCTTCGATCCCGGGCCGGCCCGAGCAGCCGTCATCCGCGGGGCCCGAGCAGCCGTCATCCGCTGGGCAGGCACAGCCGTCATCCGCTGGGCAGGCACAGCCGTCATCCGCGGGGCGCGGACGTCCCTTCCCCGACGCCCGCCCCTTCACCGTCCCCACGATCACCTACACCCACGGGAGCCACCATGAGCGCGTCCGCCGCACGGGAGCGGAACAAGACCGCCAAGCGCGCCGGAATCGGAGCCTTCATCGGCTCCACCATCGAATGGTTCGACTTCTACATCTACGGCACCGCGTCCGCCCTCGTCTTCGGCAAGGTGTTCTTCCCCGAACTCGGCGGCGCGGTGGGCACCCTGGTGGCCTTCGCGACCTTCTGGGTGGGATTCCTCGCCCGTCCCCTCGGCGGCATCCTCTTCGGCCACTACGGTGACCGGCTCGGCAGGAAGAAGACCCTGGTCATCACCCTGCTCATGATGGGCGTCTCCACCACCCTCATCGGTCTGCTGCCCAGCTACTCCTCGATCGGCATGGCAGCTCCCGTACTGCTCGTCTGCATCCGCATGGTGCAGGGCATCGGCCTCGGCGGCGAGTGGGGCGGATCCGTGCTGATCGCCTCCGAGCACGCCCCCAAGGGCAAGTCGGTGCTCTACGGCGCGTTCGCCCAGCAGGGTTCGCCCGTGGGCAACACCCTGAGCACCGTCGCCTTCCTGGCCACCAGCCAGATGCCCGACGACGCCTTCGTCTCCTGGGGCTGGCGCGTCCCCTTCCTGGCCTCCGCCGGCCTCGTCGTCGTCGGCCTGTTCGTGCGGATGAAGGTGGCCGAGTCGCCCGCGATGGCGGACCTCATCAAGAACAAGGAGGTCGCCAAGCTGCCCGTGGCCGAGGTGGTGCGCACCCAGCCGCTCCTCATCGCCCTCGGCGTCGGCGCCTGCACCATCGGCCTGTCGGCGACGTACTTCAAGTCGACCTTCGCACTGTCCTGGGCCACCTCCAGCCTCGACTTCGACCGCAGCTCCTTCCTGACCATCATCCTGGTCGCCAACATCACCCAGGTCATCGTCCAGCCCTTCGGAGCGGTCATCGCCACGAGGATGCGCAGCTGGTCCCGCGCGGTGACGCTCATGCTGCTGCCCGAACTCGTGCTGCTGCCGCTGATGTTCATCCTGATCGGCACCGAGAACTACGGCCTGGCCATGCTCGGCGTCGCCGTCGCCACCATCCCGCACTGCCTGTACTACGCGGCGCTGGCAGGCATGCTCGCCAGCCGTTTCCCCGCCCGCCTGCGCTACACGAGCATCTCCCTGTGCTACCAGCTGTGCGGCACGCTGCTCGGCGGGACGACCCCGATCATCGGTCAGTTCCTGCTGAACCGGACCGGATCGATCACGGTCGTCATCGGATACGCCGTCTTCCAGGTCGTCCTGACCCTCGGCTGCATGCTCCTGCTGCTCAAGCGCCCCAACCACGACGAGCGGGCCGTCCTGGACCGGCCGACGCCCGCCTCGGCCGCCGTACCGGCCTGACCCACCCACCGCCCACCACACACCCGCCGGCGCCGCCCCCTTCCCCCCAAGGGGGGGCCCCCGCGCCCCCCCGCGCCACAACCGGCCGGCCGGCCCCCCCGGTCCGCCCCAGATTC
>NZ_JBEXZD010000049.1:0-51539 GCF_040628575.1 Streptomyces sp. NPDC006393 | reverse complement strand
TTTCTGGACATTGTTAGTGGTGTTATGAGGTGTGATATGCGGAGCCGGGCGGGGCCGGTGCGGACGGCGGTGGGGGTGACGGAGAAGCGGGGCGCGGGGGCGGGCTGGGTGAGTCCGGCGTGCTCGGTGAACGTGGCGCGGGCGGCGAGGTGCGGGTGGCGCGGGGCCTCGCGCAGCGACAGCACGGGGGCCACGCACGCGTCGGAGTCCTCGAAGACGGTGGTCCACTCCCGCCGGGTGCGGGATCTGAAGCGGTCGGCGACCGCCTTGCGCAGTTCCTCCCAGCGGGTGATGTCGCCGTGCGCCCCGGCGAGGTCCGGCAGGCCGAGGAGGCGGAGGAACTCGTCGTAGAAGCGCTGTTCGAGCGCCCCGACCGCCATGTACTCGCCGTCGGAGGTCTCGTACGTGCCGTAGTACGGGCAGCCGCCGTCCAGGAGGTTGGAGCCGCGGCGGTCCTGCCAGCCGCCGGCGGCGAGCATGCCGTGGATCATCGTGGACAGGTGGGCGGCGCCGTCCACGATGGCGGCGTCGACCACCTGGCCGGTGCCGGTCGCGCGGGCGTGGTGCAGGGCGGCGAGGACGCCGACGACGAGGTACAGGGAGCCGCCCGCGTAGTCGCCGAGGAGGTTGACGGGCACGGCCGGGGGCCCGTCCGGCTCGCCGATCATGCCGAGGGTGCCGGTGACGGCGATGTAGGCGATGTCGTGTCCCGCGCGCGGGGCGAGCGGTCCCTCCTGGCCCCAGCCGGTCATCCGGCCGTAGACGAGCCGGGGGTTGCGGGCGTGGCAGTCCTCGGGGCCGACGCCGAGGCGTTCGGCGACGCCGGGGCGGTAGCCCTCGATGAGGACGTCCGCGCGGGCGGCGAGGTCGAGGACGCGGGCGGCGCCGTCCGGCGACTTCAGGTCGACGATCACGGAGCGCTTGTTGCGGTTGGTGATGTCGTGGGCGGGGTCGATGCCGAGTCCGGCACCGCCGGGGCGGTCCACCCGCACCACGTCGGCTCCCAGGTCGGCCAGCAGCATGGCGGCGAACGGTCCGGGGCCGATGCCGGCCAGCTCGACCACGCGCACGCCGGTGAGCGGTCCGTGCCGCCCTGGTCCCTGTGCCGTTGCCATCGAGCCCCCTTGCCGCGACCACCGTGACACAACTGATGTCACACCGACGATGCTAAGAACGTGTTCCACCGCGCACAAGCCCTGAACGAGCAAGCGCTTAGCCGAGCCATGGCGAGATGTACCCGATACGGCGGTGGCCGTACCGCTCGGTACCCCTCGCCGTCGGGTCCCGCCGCCCTTCACGCTAGCCTCGGCCACCGACAGCGGCGCGGGCATGTGGGCTGCGGGAGCGACGGCGAGGGGTGTCATGAGCAGGCTGAAAACGACGGAGCGTCCGTACGACATCGTGCTCTTCGGAGCCACGGGCTTCGTGGGGACGCACACCGCGGAGTACCTGGCCGCCCACGCCCCCGAGGGGCTGCGCTGGGCGATCGCCGGCCGCAGCGAGCACCGGCTCCGGGAACTGCGCGAACGGCTGCCCGGCGGTGCGTCCGTCGGGGTGCTGCGGGCGGACGTGGCCGAACCGGACTCCCTGCGGGACCTGGCCCGGCAGGCGCGCGTGGTGGCCACCACCGTGGGCCCCTACGTCACGTACGGGGAGGAACTGGTCGCCGCCTGCGCGGACAGCGGCACGGACTACCTGGACCTGACCGGTGAGCCCGAGTTCGTCGACCTGGTGTACGTCCGGCACGACACGCGCGCGCGGGAGACCGGATCGCGTCTGGTGCACGCGTGCGGGTTCGACTCGGTGCCGCACGACCTGGGCGTGTACTTCACCGTGCAGCAGTTGCCGGAGGGCGTGCCACTGACGGTGGACGGGTACGTCCGGGCGGACGCGGCGTTCTCGGGCGGGACGTTCGCCTCGGCGCTCAACCAGTTCGCGCGTCCGCTGAGCATGCGGGCGGCGGCCCGGGACCGCGCACGGCACGAGCCGCGGCTGATGGGGCGGCGGGCGTCCGCGCCGGTGGGCGCGCCGCGGTTCGCCGGGGAGATCGGCGCGTGGGCGCTGCCGCTGCCGACCATCGACCCGCAGATCGTGGTGCGCTCCGCGCGGGCGCTGGACCGGTACGGCCCGGACTTCCGCTACCGCCACTACGCGGCCGTACGGCACCTGCCGGTCGCGGTGGGCGGGATCGCCGCCGTCGGCACGCTCGCGGCGGCGGCCCAACTGCCGCCCGCCCGCCGCTGGCTGTCCGGCCGGCTCCGGCCCGGCGAGGGGCCGAGCGCTCAGAAGCGCGCCCGGAGCTGGTTCTCGCTGCGCTTCGTCGGCGAGGGCGGTGGCAGGCGGGTGTTCACCGAGGTCGCGGGCGGCGACCCCGGGTACGACGAGACGGCGAAGATGTTCGCCGAGTCGGCGCTGTCCCTCGCCTTCGACGACCTGCCGCACACGGCGGGCCAGGTGACGACGGCCGCGGCCATGGGCAACACGCTCATCGACCGCCTGCGCGCGGCGGGCATCACCTTCCGCACGGCGGCGAGCCGTTAGCGCGGCGCCTGTGTCCCGGCCCCGGCGCGAGACATCCCCTGTGCGTGCGCCGTGGCCTCCCGCAGGGCCCGGCGGCACAGCGCGTCGGCCCTGCGGGTCGTCTCCGGCAGCCGGTAGGCCGGGGTGAGGGCGAGGGTGTGGGCGCAGGCGTTGTCCAGGGTCGTCCGGTGGCCCACGGAGACGAAGACCGGCTTCACCCCGTCCCGGGTGCGCAGGGCGCGGCCGACCTCGTCGGAGCCGGCCAGGAGCGGGGAGGCACTGCCCCGGGGGGCGCCGGGGTCGTCGTAGGTGAAGGTGAAGGGGTTCTTGGCGACGCCGATCGTCGGCAGCCCGGTGAGGACGCCGAGGTGGCCGGCGAGGCCGAAGCGGCGGGGGTGGGCGAGGCCGTAGCCGTCGCAGACGACCAGGCCGGGCGGGCGGTCCAAGGCGTCCAGCGCGGCGAGCACGGTGGGGATCTCGCGGAAGGCGAGCAGCCCGGGCACGTAGGGGAAGGAGATCCGGCCCACGGCGGTGGCCTCGGCGACGACCCGCAGTGTGGCCGCCTCCAGCACCACGGCCGCCGCCGCGACGACGTCCCGCTCGTCGTCGTAGGCGACGTCGACGCCCGTGACGTGCCCCGCGCCGGGCTCCGGCCCCCGCTCGTCCAGCACCACGCGTGCGCGCAACTCGTCCTGCACGGCGCGAGCCTGCTCCTCGGTCACGGGCCAGCCGGCGGGAATGCCTACGGTCGTCGTCATGGTGCTGACGAGGGTACGGCGCACCGTGTCCCCCGGGAACGCCGGGGCGGGGCGGGGGTGGGCCCGCCCCGCCCCGGGCGCGGGTCAGCTCTTGCCCAGGGCCTGCCGCAGCTGCTGCTTGTTCATGTCCGAGCGGCCGTGGATGTTGCGCCGCTTGGCCTCCTCGTAGAGCTGGTCGTAGGTGGGGCCCTCGGAGCCCCGGCCGGAGCGCTGCCCGGACCGGCTCCCGGTCCTGGACTCGCCCGCACGGGCGCGCTCCTTGTTCACCGTGCGCCCGGCGATCTCCTTGGCACGGCCTGCGCTCTCCCCCCGGTCCTGAGCGCTCTCCTTGATGTGCTCGTACTGGCGCTCCCGTTTGGAACTGGAACCGCGTGGCATGCCGTTCACTTCCTCTCTGTCAAGGAACGGATACCCGCATCCTGGAACAGTTCGTCATATCAGGCGATATCCACTCCTCCAGTCGAGCGACCCGTCCCCTGTCGCCCGATGCCCGGCACCCGCGGACCCCGGGCGGCCGTCGGCGCCGGACGCGTCCGTGCCGGCCTCGGGGCCGCCGGACCGCGGCCCACGCCCCAACCGCCGGGCCACGCACGGCCGGAGAGCCGCGCCGTCGGCCCACCGGCCGGACGCCACTCGTAACTTCTGTGAATGAACGCGGTGACAGAGGTCACTCGCACTTCGTGTGCACGGATCGGCTGGTTCCGACGTCTCTTCCAGTGCCCGGCCTCGTCCGTGCGGACGTCCGTCCAGCCGTCCTACGTGATCGTCCTGTGTGATCGTGATCGTCATATGCCACAAGGGAGCAAGGCGTTGTCCACCGTCATCGAGCAGACCGTCGAGGCGCGTCTGGTCGCCGCCGCACCGCGGATGCCCAGCATTCCCGCCACACTCCACTACGACCGGAGCGACCCGTTCGCCGTCCGCATGACCTTCCCGGCCCCGGCCACCCTCGAGGGCGTGGAGGTCTGCTGGACCTTCGCGCGCGACCTGCTGGCGGCCGGCCTGCACGAGCCCGAGGGCCAGGGCGACGTACGCGTGCGGCCGTACGGCTACGACCGGACCGTCCTGGAGTTCCACGCCCCGGAGGGCACCGCCGTGGTGCATGTGCGCAGCGAGCAGATCCGGCGCTTCCTCCGCGCCACGAGCGAGCTGGTGCCGGTCGGCCTGGAGCACCTCCAGCTCGACCTGGACCACGACCTGGCGGAGCTGATGCGCGACGCCTGCTGACGCCCGGCCCGCGACGGCTTCTCGGACGTGCGCGCCGGTGGGCGCCCGGCGCGGTCCGCTATCTCGTTGACAGCCGTCTCGCGCTCTCGTACGGTGTACAGCGGTCCTGTTGCCGTCGATTGGAGAAGGACGTTGCTCGTCTGAGGTCCTGAGACACCGCGTCACACCGAGCAGGTGTGTGCGTCGCGTGCGACCTCGGCGTCCGAGCCGTCCTCCGGGTAGTCCGGCCAGGGCTTTTCTCATGCCCCGTGGGCCCTCCCCATACGGTGATCCTCGCCTTGCGGTGTCTCGACACGCGTTTGCCCCCCAACCGCACCGAGCAACCGCGAGGCGCCCATGTCCGCATCCATCACCTGTACCTCCCTGTCCTTCGCCTGGCCCGACGGCAGCACCGTCTTCAGCGGCCTCGACATCGCCTTCGGCCCCGGCCGGACCGGGCTCGTCGGCGTCAACGGCTCCGGCAAGTCCACCCTGCTGAAGCTGATCGCCGGTGAGCTCACCCCGTCCGACGGCACCGTGCGGATCACCGGCGAGGTCGGCTGCCTGCCGCAGACCGTCACGCTCGACACCGCGCTCCGCGTGGACGAGGCGCTCGGCATCGCGGCGCAGCGGGCCGCGCTGCACGCCATCGAGGCCGGCGACGCGGCCGAGGAGCACTTCGAGACCGTCGGCGACGACTGGGACGTGGAAGAACGCGCCCTGGCCACGCTCGGCGAACTCGGGCTCGGCCACATCGACCTGGACCGCACCATCGGCGAGGTGTCGGGCGGCGAGTCGGTGCTGCTGCGCCTGGCCGCGCTGCTGCTGCGTCGCCCCGATGTCCTGCTGCTGGACGAACCGACCAACAACCTCGACCTGTACGCGCGCCGGCGGCTGTACGCGGCCGTCGCCGCCTGGCCCGGGGTGATGGTCGTGGTCAGCCACGACCGCGAACTGCTGGAGCTGGTCGACCAGATCGCCGATCTGCGCGCCGGTGAGGTCACCTGGTACGGCGGCAACTTCTCGGCGTACGAGGAGGTCCTGGCCGTCGAGCAGGAGGCCGCCGAGCGGATGCTGCGGGTCGCCGAGGCCGATCTGCGCAAGCAGAAGCGCGAGCTGGCCGACGCCCAGGTCAAGCTGGCCCGCCGCAAGCGGTACGGCCAGAAGATGTGGGACAGCAAACGCGAACCGAAGATCGTCATGGGGGCCCGCAAACGCGCGGCCCAGGAGTCCGCGGGCAAGCACCGCATCATGCACGAGGAGCGGCTCGCCGAGGCCCGGGAACGGCTCGACGAGGCGGTGGAGGCGGTACGGGACGACGACGAGATCCGCGTCGACCTTCCCTGCACGGCCGTGCCGCCGGGCCGTACCGTCCTCACCCTCCAGGACCTCCGGCTGGCGTACGGCGCGCGCGTGGACGGCGGCCTCGAGCTGCGCGGTCCCGAGCGCGTCGCGCTGATCGGGCGCAACGGCGCGGGCAAGACCACGCTGCTGCGCACGATCGCCGGGGAGCTGGTGCCGGAGTCGGGCACGGTGGCCGCGCACGTCCCGATGCGGTTCCTGCCGCAGCGCCTCGACGTCCTCGACGGCGAGCTGAGTGTCGCGGAGAACGTGGCCCGGTTCGCGCCGGACGCCACCAACAACCGGGTCCGGGCGCGCCTGGCCCGCTTCCTGTTCCGCGGCGCCCGGGCCGACCAGAAGGCGGCGACGCTGTCCGGCGGCGAACGCTTCCGGGCCGCACTGGCCGCGCTGATGCTGGCCGAGCCCGCGCCGCAGCTGCTGATGCTCGACGAGCCGACGAACAATCTCGACATGGCGAGCGTGCGGCAGCTGACGACCGCCCTGGAGTCCTACGAGGGCGCGCTGATCGTGGCCAGCCACGACCTGCCGTTCCTGGAGTCGATCGGCATCACGCGCTGGCTGCTGCTGGAGGAGGGAGAGCTGAAGGAGACCGACCCGGAAGCCGTCGGGGACCCCGCGTAGCGGCGGGCGCGGGAGTGCGCGCCTCAGGAGCGCACCTCGGGAGCGCATCTCAGGAGGGCCACAGCCCGGCAACGGGGGGTTCAGTCCGTGCCCTCCGGTGACGCATGATGGCCAGTCGGTGCCCTGCCGCGCCTCGCGCCCGCAGGGCACCGGCACCACCGCACCAGTACCGCCCCGCTCGATACGGAGACCCTCGTGCCCAGCCAGAAGGCCCTCGTCCGCCGCCCCGGCCCGCGCCTCGCCGAAGGGCTGGTGACCCACATCGAGCGGGAGACGGTCGACGTGGAGCTGGCGGCGCGGCAGTGGGAGGAGTACGTCGAGGCGCTGCGGGCGAACGGCTGGGAGACGACCGAGGTCGAGCCGGCCGACGACTGCCCCGACGCGGTGTTCGTCGAGGACACCGTCGTGATGTACAAGAACGTCGCGCTGATCAGCCGGCCCGGCGCCGAGTCGCGGCGCGCGGAGACCGCCGGTGTCGAGGAGGCGGTGGCGCGGCTGGGCTGCTCCGTCAACTGGGTCTGGGAGCCGGGCACCCTGGACGGCGGCGACGTGCTGAAGGTCGGCGACACCATCTATGTCGGCCGCGGCGGGCGTACCAACGCGGCCGGGGTGCAGCAGCTGCGGGCCGTGTTCGAGCCGCTGGGCGCGCGGGTGGTGGCCGTCCCGGTCAGCAAGGTGCTGCACCTGAAGTCGGCGGTGACGGCGCTCCCGGACGGCACCGTCATCGGCCACATCCCGAAGGTGGACACGCCGTCGCTGTACCCGCGTTTCCTGCCGGTGCCGGAGGAGTCCGGCGGCCATGTGGTGCTGCTCGGCGGCGGCAGGCTGCTGATGGCGGCGAGCGCGCCGAAGACCGCCGAACTGCTGGGCGACCTCGGCTTCGAACCGGTCGTGGTGGACATCAGCGAGTTCGAGAAGCTGGAGGGGTGTGTGACATGCCTCTCGGTGCGACTGCGGGAGTTGTACGCCTGACCGGGTGAACCGAGCCCTCGTCCGGCGCCGGGACCTGCGGGTCCGAGCGCTGCTCCACCTGTGCGGCGGACACGGCCAACTCCCCCGCTCGAAGGCCTGATCAGCGGTCTTTACGGCGACCTTAACCTACGGGTTCGTAACCTACGGCTTCGTAGCCTACGATCCCGTAGGTTCCGGCACCGCTCGCCGGTACGTCCCCTCTTTCTTGTGCGTCCCCCTGGAGTTCCCGTGACGATCACCTCCCCGCACCTCGGCAGCCCGTCCGCCTGGACCGACGCCCGGCTGCTGTACGCACTGGAGGAAGTGGTCGAGAACGAGCTCAACCGGCACCTGAAGGTCGCCAAGGACTGGATGCCGCACGAGTACGTGCCGTGGAGCGACGGCCGCAACTTCCCCGGGCAGTTCGCGGACGGCGAGGCCTGGGACAAGGAGCAGTCCAAGGTCACGGAGATCGGCCGGATCGCCCTCGTCGTCAACCTCCTGACCGAGGACAACCTGCCCAGCTACCACCACGAGATCGCCACCCTGTTCGGGCGCGACGGCGCCTGGGGCACCTGGGTGCACCGCTGGACGGCCGAGGAGGGCCGGCACGGCATCGTGATGCGCGACTACCTGCTCACCTCGCGGGCGGTCGACCCGGACAAGCTCGAGCGGTTCCGCATGTCGCACATGAGCGAGGGCTTCGAGTCCGACAACCGGCACTCGATGCTGCACTCGGTCGCCTACGTCGCCTTCCAGGAGCTCGCCACCCGCATCT
Source organism: Streptomyces sp. NPDC006393 (assembly GCF_040628575.1). Classification (NCBI taxonomy): domain Bacteria; kingdom Bacillati; phylum Actinomycetota; class Actinomycetes; order Kitasatosporales; family Streptomycetaceae; genus Streptomyces; species Streptomyces sp. NPDC006393. Next base: position 43,343 of record NZ_JBEXZD010000049.1, on the reverse strand, counting down.
CGCACCGCAACACCGGCCACCAGTCCGGCGATCCGGTCTGCGACCGCATGCTGGCCCGGATCGCGACCGACGAGAACCTGCACATGGTCTTCTACCGCAACCTGCTCAAGGCGGCCTTCGAGATGGCCCCCGACCCGACCATGCAGGCGGTGCGGGACGTGGTGGTCGACTTCCGCATGCCGGGCCACGGCATCCCCGGGTTCGAACGGGCGGCGGCCCAGATGGCCATCGGCGAGGTCTACAACCTGCGCATCCACCACGACGACGTGCTCCAGCCGGTGCTGCGCTTCCTGAAGGTCATGGAGATCGACGGCCTCGGCCCCGAGGGGCGGCAGGCGCAGGAGGAACTCGGCCTGTTCCTGGGCGGTCTCAACGCGGAGGCGACCAGGTTCGACGAGAGGCTGGCGGCCCGCAAGGCGCGCATGGCGGCCCGCGCCGGCGCCTGAGCGAGCCGGCCGCAACCGCGCACGAACCGCGCCCGGTGACGCCAGGACGGACGCCCAGTGACGCCAGGACGGACGCCCGGCGACGCCCGGACGGAAGAGTCCTAGTGCGTCACCCGCCGCAGGTTCTGCCGTTCCTTCTCGGACAGTCCGCCCCAGACGCCGAAGCGTTCGTCGTTCGCGAGCGCGTACTCCAGGCAGGCCGGGCGCATCTCGCACATGCCGCAGATGCGCTTGGCCTCGCGCACGGAGCTGCCCGGCTCGGGGAAGAAGAAGTCGGCCCCGGTCTGCGCGCACAGCGCCTGGGCCTGCCAGGCGGGGTCGGCCGGGGTGAGGGTCTCGATGTGCATGAGCGAGATCGTGCCGGACGGCGAAAAACGTTCGATCAACGCCGGATCAACGGCGCGTGCGGCGACCGCCCGCGGTCTCGATGATGGCGCCGCGACCGGGACCGGCGCACGGCGGCGCGCCCGGGGAAGTCGGCGGCACGCGATTGTCAGTGGGCGGTGCGAGACTCGGCAGAGCAGACGACGGGTCTCTTCCCGAGGAGGGCGGCGATGCTCACCACCCGTTTCGTGGACGGCGCTCCGAACTGGATCGACGTCGGCACCCCCGACATCGACGGCGCCCGCTCCTTCTACGCCGCGCTGTTCGGCTGGCAGTTCCGGTCCGCGGGGCCCGAGGCCGGCGGCTACGGCTTCTTCCAGCTGGACGGCCGGACCGTGGCCGGCGGCATGCAGACCACGGCCGAGCAGGGCCCGCCGGCCTGGACCGTGTACTTCCAGAGCTCCGACGCGGAGGCGACCGCGAAGGCGGCCGAGCAGGCGCACGGCAGGGTGCTGGTGCGGCCCATGGACGTGATGGGCGAGGGCCACATGGCTATCCTCGCCGACCAGGCGGGCGTGCCGTTCGGCCTCTGGCAGCCGGGGCGGATCAGGGGCGTCGATCTGGCCGGCGACCCGGGCTCGCTGTGCTGGGTCGAGCTGTACACGCCGGACATCGCGGCGGCCGCCGCCTTCTACCACAAGGTGCTGGGTCTGGAGACCTCGGCGGCCCCCTTCCCCGGCGGGACGTACACGTGTGTCAACCCCGCCGAGGGCGGCGAGGACGCCATGTTCGGCGGCGTCGTCCCGCTGGCCGACGACCCGACCGAGGCGGAGGCCGGCCCGTACTGGCTGCCGTACTTCGAGGTCGAGGACGCGGACGCCACGGTCGCCCGGGCCCTGGAGCGGGGCGGTACGGTCCGCCGGGCCGCCGCCGACGTCCCGGGCGTGGGCCGCATCGCCCGCCTCGCCGACCCCTACGGCGCCCGGTTCGCGGTCATCAAGAGCGCGCCGCGGCAGCAGGCATGAGGGTCCCGGGCGGGCGGGCCCGGCCGGTCTACGCGGAGGCGCGCCGCACCAGGGTGGTCGGCAGGACGACACTGGCGGGCGCGGTCGCGGCCGCCGCTTCGGGGCCCTGCCGGTCGAGGCCGCGCAGCAGCAGGCGGGCCATCAGCCGGCCCATCTCCTCGATGTCCTGACGGACGGTCGTCAGCGGTGGGTCGGTCTGCTCGGCGACGGGCAGCATGTCGTCGAACCCGACCACCGCGACGTCCCCCGGCACCCGCAGCCCGCGCTCGCGGAGCACGCGCAGGGCACCGGCGGCGGCCAGGTCGTTGGCGGCGAACACCGCGTCGAGGTCGGGGCAGCGGTCCAGGAGTTCCCGCATGCCGCGCTCCCCGCCGGCGGGCGTGAAGTCGCTCTCCACGATCAGCCGGGGGTCGGCGCCGGCCATGACGTCCCGGTAGCCGTCCAGCCGGTCCACCGCCGAGGTCTGGTCCAGGGCACCGGAGATGTGCCCGATCCGCTTCCGGCCGAGCTCGACGAGGTGCCGTACCGCCTGCCGCGCGCCGCCCCGGTTGTCGCTGTCGACGTACACCACGTCCCGGGTGCCCTCGCTCCAGCCGGGCCGCCCGCCGAACACGGTCGGCACCCCGGCGCGCTGGATCAGGCCGGGCAGCGGGTCGTCGAGGTGGAGGGAGAAGACGAGCGCGCCGTCGACATGGCCGCCCGCGAGGTAGCGGCCGACCCGGGTGTGGTCGTCGCGCCCCTCGGTCAGCAGCAGCACGAGCTGGGAGTCGTGCGCCGTCAGTTCCTTGCTGATCCCGCGCATCTGGAGCGCGAAGAACGGGTCGGCGAAGACGCGGGTCTCCGGTTCGGCGATGACGACGGCGACGGCGTCGTGCCGCTTGGTCACCAGACTGCGGGCCGCCTGGTTCGGCACGTATCCCAGTTCCTCCACGGCCCGCCGGACCCGCTCGGCAAGGGGCTCCCTGACTGCGTCCGACCCGTTCACCACCCGGGAGACGGTGGCCCGCGACACCCCCGCCCGCGCGGCCACGGCCTCCAACGTGGGACGCGACGCTGTCTCGGTCACTTCGGACTCTCCTCACCGGCGGTTGCGGATCAGGATAGCCGGGGCCCGCAACAGCCCTGAGAGCGCTCTCGCAACCGGCGACCGGCAGGGGCCCTACGACTCCGGGGAGGCCTTCGCGCGCCGGGCCCGGCTCGGCTGGACCCGCTTCGGCTCGCCCGGCATCTTCGGGTATTCGGGCGGATAGGGCAGGTCGCCGAGGCCGTGGTCGCGTTCGTCCTGGGCGGCCAGCTCCAGGAGCGCCTCCAGGGAGAAGGCGTGGTCGTCCATGTCGGCGTGCACGTCGCCCACGTCGGCGTACCGCGCGGGCATGGTCACGATGTCGAAGTCCTGGGGGCGGGCGACGCCCACCTCGTCCCAGCGCAGGGGGGCCGAGACGGGGGCGTCGGGGCGGGGGCGTACGGAGTAGGCGGAGGCGATGGTGCGGTCGCGGGCGGTCTGGTTGTAGTCGACGAAGATGCGCGCCCCGCGTTCCTCCTTCCACCACTTGATCGTCACCTGCTCCGGCATCCGGCGCTCCAGCTCCCGGCCGAGGGCGATGGCGGCCCGCCGCACCTGGGTGAAGGTCCAGCGGGGTTCAATGGGCACGAACACGTGCAGGCCGCGCCCGCCGGAGGTCTTGGGCCAGCCCCGCAGGCCACCGAACTCCTCCAGCACCGCGCGCAGTTCGTGGGCGGCGCGGACGGCGTCGTCGTAGTCGGTGCCGGGCTGCGGGTCGAGGTCGATGCGGAGTTCGTCGGGGTGGTCGACGTCGTCGCGCCGTACCGGCCAGGGGTGGAAGGTGAGGGTGCCGTACTGGGCGGCCCACACCACGGCGGCCTCCTCGGTGGGGCACATCTCGTCGGCGCTGCGGCCGCTGGGGAAGGTGATGTGGGCGGTCGGGATCCAGTCGGGCATGCCCTTGGGCGCCCGCTTCTGGAAGAACCACTCGCCGGTGACGCCGTCGGGATAGCGCTCCAGGGTGGTGGGGCGGTCGCGCAGGGCGCGCAGGATGCCGGGGGCGACCGCCTGGTAGTAGCGGGCGACGTCCAGCTTGGTGTAGCCGCGCTCCGGGAAGAAGACCTTGTCCGGGCTGGACAGCCGTACCGTCCGGCCGGCCACGTCCAGTTCCACCGCATCGCCCATGCGAGCCACGGTAGGCGTACGCCGCACACCTCGCACACCGGGCGAACGGCATCGTGAGCGCGCACAATCTCAGCATGGATCTGCCCGTGATGCCCCCTGTGAAGCCGATGCTCGCCAAGTCGGTGGCGAAGATCCCCCCGGGCATGCAGTACGAGGCGAAGTGGGACGGGTTCCGGGCGATCGTGTTCCGCGACGGCGACGAGGTCGAGCTGGGCAGCCGTACCGGCAAGCCGCTGACCAGGTACTTCCCGGAGCTGGTGGAAGCCCTGAAGGAGCGTGTGCCGGGGCGCTGCGTGCTGGACGGGGAGATCGTGATCGCCCGGGAGGGCCATCTGGACTTCGACGCGCTGACCGAGCGGATCCACCCGGCCGACTCGCGGGTGCGCATGCTGGCCGAGCGGACCCCCGCGTCCTTCGTGGCCTTCGACCTGCTCGCGCTGGACGACGAGTCGCTGCTCGACGTACCGCTGTCGGACCGGCGGGCGCTGCTGGTCAGGGCGCTGGCGGAGGCCACCGCCCCGGTGCATGTGGCACCGGCGACGACCGACGTCGAGGTGGCGCGGCAGTGGTTCGAGCAGTACGAGGGCGCCGGTCTGGACGGGGTGATCGCCAAGCCGCCCGGCGTGCGCTACCTCCAGGACGAGCGGGCCATGTTCAAGGTCAAGCACGAGCGCACGGCGGACGTGGTGGTCGCCGGCTACCGGCTCCACAAGAGCGGTCCCGTCGTCGGGTCGCTGCTGCTCGGCCTGTACGACGACCACGGCAGGCTCCAGCACGTGGGCGTGTCGGCCGCCTTCCCGATGAAGCGCCGCGCCGAGCTGATCGAGGAGCTGGCGCCGCTGCGGATGGAGGATGTGGCGGGGCACCCGTGGGCGGCCTGGTCCGACGAGGCCGCCCACGAGTCGGCCCGGCTGCCGGGCGCGCCGAGCCGCTGGTCGGGCCGGAAGGACCTGTCCTGGGTGCCGCTGAGGCCGGAGCGGGTGGCGGAGGTGGCGTACGACCACATGGAGAACGGGGCGCGGTTCCGGCACACGGCGCGCTTCCGCCGCTGGCGCCCGGACCGCACCCCGGACAGCTGCACCTACGCCCAGCTGGAGGAGCCGGTCCGCTACGACCTCGCGGAGATCCTCGGCTCCCGGCCCCGCTGAGCCGGGACGTCGTCGTCAGGCCGTCATCAGCGCCTTGAGCGATCAGGGTGAGCGATCAGGGTGTCATCAGCACCTTGATCGCGCCGTCCTGCTTGCGCTGGAACATCTCGTAGGCGTGCGGCGCGTCCGCGAGCGGCACGCGGTGCGTGGCGAAGTCGTCGACGCCGAGCGGGTCCTCGTCGGTGAGGTACGGCAGGATCTCGTCGGTCCAGTGGCGGACGTTGGCCTGGCCCATCCGGATCTGGAGCTGCTTGTCGAAGAGGGTGAGCATCGGCATCGGGTCGGCCGAGCCGCCGTAGACCCCGGAGAGCGAGAGGGTGCCGCCGCGGCGCACCAGGTCGATGGCCATGTGGAGGGCGGAGAGCCGGTCGACGCTGAAGCGTTCGGCGAGCGGGCCGCTCAGGGCGCGCGGCATGGCGGAGGCCGTCTGCTGGACGAGCCGGGCGACATGGCTGCCGTGCGCCTCGGTGCCGACCGCGTCGATCACGGCGTCGGGGCCGCGCCCGCCGGTCTCGTCGTGGATCGCGGCGACGAGTTCCTTCTCGTGGTCGAACTCGCGCAGGTCGTACGTCTCCACTCCGCGCCGGCGCGCCCGTGCCAGCCGCTCCGGGACCAGGTCCACGCCGAACACCCGCTCGGCGCCGCGTGCCTTGGCGATCCGGCAGGCCATGTCCCCGATCGGGCCGAGGCCGAGCACGGCGACGGTGCCGCCCCTGGGCACGTCGGCGTACGCGACGGCCTGCCATGCGGTGGGCAGCACGTCGGAGAGGTAGACGAAGCGGTCGTCGGCCGGTCCCTGGGGAACCTTGATCGGGCCGTAGTGCGCCTGCGGGACGCGCAGGTACTCGGCCTGGGCGCCCGGTACGGCGCCGTACAGACGGGTGTAGCCGAACAGCGCGGCGCCCATGCCCTCGCTGGTGACCTGGGTGGTCTCGCACTGGGTCTGGAGGCCGGCGGAGCACATGAAGCAGTGGCCGCAGGAGATCTGGAACGGCACGACCACCCGGTCGCCGGGCTTCAGGTTCGGAACCTCGGGTCCCACCTCCTCGACGATGCCCATCGGCTCGTGGCCGAGGATGTCGCCGGGTGTCATGAACGGGGTGAGCACCTCGTACAGGTGCAGGTCCGAGCCGCACAGGCCGGTCGAGGTGATCCGGATGACGGCGTCCGTCGGCTCCTGGATCTTCGGATCGGGTACGTCGTCCACCCGGACGTCGCGCTTGCCCTGCCAGGTCACTGCCTTCATGTGTGGCGCCCCTTCCGCCGTGGTCCGTCGCCTTCGCGGTCGCCCGGGTACCCGGGCAGACAGGGGCGAACCGGCGAGACCGGCGGGGCGGGGCGAGGAGCCCGGACCGGGCGGTACGGCGCGGCGACGGGGTCAGGACGGCGCGGCCGTGCGTTCCCCCGGGTTGCGCAGTTCCTCGGCCGCGTCCGCGACCCTGCGGATGAGGTCGAAGAACCGGGTCTGCTCCTCGTCGCTGAGCGGGGCCAGGAAGACCTGGTTCATCCGGGCGGTGCGGACGGTGAGCTTGCGGTGGGTCCGCTCGCCCTCCTCGGTCAGCCGCAGCAGGAAGCGGCGGCCGTCCTGCGGGTCGCGGACCTTGTCGAGCAGTCCCCGGCGGCCGAGCCTGCTGATGACCTCGGCGATGGTGGACCGGTCCAGGCCCACCCGCTCCCCCACCGTGCGCTGGTCGAGCCCGGGCTCGGCGACGAGCGCGTTCAGGACCGCGAACTGCGGCGAGGTGATCTCCTCGGAGACCATCGTGTTCCACAGCAGGTAGTGGGCCTGCTGGAGCCGCCGGGCCAGGTGCCCGGGGTGGGTGGTCAGGTCCACCGCGGCCATGTGCGCTCCCTGATCGATTCGTAGGTGCACTGAACAATACAAGGCGATCGCTCACCTGTCGTTCATCTGGATCAGGGATTCACCGACGTCTTGACGGTTTTAGCCTCCGGTGGCAGCGTGAAGGCATATCGCTGTATTACTCAGTGCCCTGATTAACTCGGTCATTGCGAAGAGACGGGCTGCACGGATGGACAAGGTGGTCGCCACGGCCGTGGAGGCGGTGGCCGACGTGCCGGACGGCGCGTCGGAGGCGGTGGGCGGATGCGGGCTGAGCGGCGTGCCGAACGTGCCGGTCCAGGCGCTCGACGTCCTCGAAGCCGACGAAGCCTTCGCCGCCCAGGTGCTCGGCCGCCCGGCCGAGTGGCCCGAGTTCGCCCTCGTCCTCGAACGCAAGGAAGCGTCAGGTACCCCATGACTCTCACGCAACACGACATCGACCAGGAGATCGCGGCCGAGCACGCCGCGTACGAGAAGCGCCTCGCCGAAGGCGCACCGGTCGAGCACCACCCGCGCCGCGACTACGCGCCCTACCGCTCCTCCGTGCTCCGCCACCCCAGGCAGCCGCTGGTCGCCATCGACGTCGACAAGGACCCAGAGCTGGTCGAGCTGTCCTCGCCCGCCTTCGGCGAGCGGGACATCACCGGGATCGACAACGACCTCACCCGGCAGCACACCGGGGAGCCCGTCGGCGAGCGGATCACCGTCTCCGGGCGGCTGCTGGACCGCGACGGGCGCCCGGTGCGCGGCCAGCTCGTCGAGATCTGGCAGGCCAACTCCGCCGGCCGTTACGCCCACCAGCGCGAGCAGCACGACGCCCCGCTCGACCCCAACTTCAGCGGTGTGGGCCGCACCCTGACCGACGAAGACGGCTTCTACCGCTTCACCACCATCCAGCCGGGCCCGTACCCGTGGCGCAACCACGTCAACGCCTGGCGTCCGGCGCACATCCACTTCTCGGTCTTCGGCTCGGCGTTCACCCAGCGGCTGGTGACGCAGATGTACTTCCCGAACGACCCGCTCTTCCCCTACGACCCGATCCTCCAGTCCGTCACGGACGACGCCGCCCGCCAGCGGCTGGTCGCCACCTACGACCACAGCCTGTCGGTGCCGGAGTTCTCGCTCGGCTACCACTGGGACATCGTGCTGGACGGCCCGCACGCCACCTGGATCGAAGAAGGACGCTGACTGCCATGACGAAGATCGACACCAGCGGCCCGGAGGGCGTGCTGCCCACGCCGTCGCACACGGTGGGCCCCTTCTACGGCTACGCGCTCCCGTTCCGCGGCGGTGAGGAGATCGCCCCCCTGGGCCATCCGGACACGATCACCATGCACGGATACGTGTACGACGGTGAGGGGCGTCCCCTGCCCGACGCGCTGCTGGAGGTGTGGGGTCCCGGCCCGGACGGCGAGCTGCCGGCCGTCGACGGCTCGATGCGGCGCGACCCGGCCTCCGGTGGTTTCCTCGGCCGCAACGGTGTGGAGTTCACCGGCTTCGGGCGGATCCAGACCGACACCGACGGCCACTGGTACGTACGGACGCTGCGGCCCGGCGCACGCGGGCGGAACGCGCCCTACCTCAGCGTGTGCGTGTTCGCGCGCGGCCTGCTCGTGCACCTGTTCACCCGGATCTATCTGCCGGGCGACACGACGGCGGCAGCGTCCGACCCGCTGCTCTCCCGGTTGGACGAGCAGCGACGCGGCACGTTGATCGCCGGGGACGAGGGCAACGGAACCTACCGTTTCGACATCCGCCTTCAGGGCGAGGGCGAGACGGTCTTCCTGGAGTTCCAGTGACATCACCCGCTTCCCCTGCATCGCCGGCATCGTCCGCCGAGGCCGATGCCGGTCTGCTCGGGCCCGGCTGGGCCGGCTCCCCCGCCGCGTCCGCGACGAGCGACACCGCCTTCCTGCGGGCGCTGCTCGACGCCGAGGCCGCCCTCACCCGGGCGCAGACCGCGCTCGGTCTCGCCCCGGCCGAGGCGGCGGACGCGGTGACCCGGGCGGCCGACCCGGCCCGCTTCGACGTGCGCGCGCTCGCCGAGCGCGCCCGCGCGGGCGGCAACCCGGTGATCCCCCTGGTCGCCGGCCTGACGCGGGCCGTGGGCGAGGAGTACGGCCCCTATGTCCACCGGGGCGCGACCAGTCAGGACATCATGGACACGGCGACGATGCTGGTGGCCGTGCGCACCCTGGAGGCGGTCCTCGCCGACCTGGCCCGCACCGAGGCGGCGCTGGCCCGGCTGGCCCGCGCGCACCGCGACACCGTGATGCCCGGCCGGACGCTCACCCAGCACGCCGTACCGACCACGTTCGGCCTGAAGGCGGCCGGCTGGCGATCGCTGGTGCTGGACGCCCGGGACCGGATCGGCCGCGTACGGAACACGCTGCCCGCCCAGCTCGGCGGCGCGGCGGGGACGCTGGCGGCCTTCGCCGCGTACGGCGCCGACGACGCGACGGCGCTGCCGGCGGCGTACGCCCGGGAACTCGGCCTGTGCGCACCGCTGCTGCCCTGGCACACGCTGCGCACCCCCGTCGCCGACCTCGCCGGATGTCTCGCCTTCGCGGCCGGCGCGCTGGGGAAGGCGGCGGCGGACGTGCTGGTGCTCTCCCGTACGGAGATCGCGGAGCTGGCGGAGGGCAGCGGCGGCGGATCCTCGGCCATGCCGCACAAGGCGAACCCGGTGCGCGCCACCCTGATCGCGGCGGCCGCCCGGCGTGCCCCGCAGCTCGCGGCCACGCTGTACGGCTCGCTCGCGGCGGAGGACGAGCGCCCGGCGGGCGCCTGGCACGCCGAGTGGGAGCCGCTGCGCGACCTGCTGCGGCTGGTCGGCGGCGCGGCCCGCGACGCGGCGGAGCTGACCGAGGGGCTGCGGGTGGACGCCGATGCCATGCGCGCCCATCTCGGCCTCACCCACGGGCTGATCGTCTCCGAGCGGCTGTCGGCCGAGCTGGCGCCGCTGCTCGGCCGCACCCACGCCAAGGAGCTGCTCACCGAACTCGCCCGCCGCACCTACACGGACGGCCGTGATCTCGGTGAACTCCTCGCCGAACAGCCGGAGTCGAAGGACATCGATCTCGGCCGGCTCACCGACCCCACCCGCTACACCGGCTCCGCCGGAACCCTCACCGACCGCGCCCTGGAGCGACCTTGACTCTGCACCACCTCGCCGAAGGCCCCACCAGTGCTCCCCCGCTGCTGCTCGGGCCGTCGCTCGGCACGTCGTACAGGCTGTGGGACAAGGTCGCCCCGGAGCTGGCGGTCTCCCACCGGGTGATCCGCTGGGACCTGCCCGGCCACGGCGGTTCGGCGGCGGACCTCGTCGGCGCGGGGGCGACCGTCGCCGACCTCGCCGCACTGGTGCTTCGGCTCGCGGACGGGCTCGGCATCGAGCGGTTCGCCTACGCGGGCGTGTCGCTGGGCGGCGCGGTGGGGCTGCATCTGGCCGTGCACCATCCCGAGCGAGTGGCGTCCCTGGCGGTGATCTGCTCGTCCGCTCACTTCGGTGGCGACAAGGCATGGCGGGAGCGGGCCGAGCGGGTCCGGCGGGAGGGGCTGGCCTGGCTGGTGGAGAGCGCGGACGCCCGGTGGTTCGCGGGCGACTTCACCGTGCCGGAGCTGGTCCGGGACCACCGGGAGACCGACCCGGAGGCGTACGCCGCCTGCTGCGACGCGCTGGCCGCGTTCGACCTGACCGACCGGCTGGACCGGATCGCCGCGCCCACGCTGCTGATCGCCGGCCGTGAGGATCCGGCCACGCCTCCCGCGCATCTGCGGCAGATCGCGGACGCGGTGCCGGGTGCGGCGCTGGCGGAGATCCCGGGGGCCTCCCACCTGGCGCCCGCCCAGCGACCGGAGGCCGTCCTGGCCGCGCTGCGCACCCACCTGGACGGTGCGCCGCGGCGGGGCATGGAGGTGCGTCGGGAGGTGCTCGGCGACGCGCACGTGGACCGTGCGCAGGCCCGGCAGACCCCGTTCACGGCCCGCTTCCAGGACTTCATCTCCCGCTACGCCTGGGGCGAGATCTGGACCGATCCGACGCTCACCCGCCGCGAGCGCAGCATGATCACCATGACGGCGCTGGTCGCGCACGGCCACTACGACGAGCTGGCGATGCACGTACGGGCGGCGCGGCGCAACGGCCTCACCTCGGAGGAGATCGGCGCGGTGCTGCTGCAGAGCGCCGTGTACTGCGGGGTCCCGGCGGCGAACTCGGCGTTCGCGGTGGCCCAGCGGGTGCTGGCCGAGGAGTCCGGCGAAGGGTGACCCTGCTGGTCGTACCCCCGACGGCAGCACCCGGGCGGGCGGCAGGTGTGCCTACGGTGGGGTCATGTCCACTGTTCTGATCACCGGCGCCACCTCCGGTCTCGGCCGGTATGTCGCCTTCGAGCTGGTCCGCTCCGGGCACGTCGTCCTCGCTCACGGCCGGGACCCGGACCGCACCGAGCGGCTGGTCGGGGAACTGCGCGCCGAGGGCGAGGCGGCGGGGTTCGTCGCCGACCTCGCCTCGCTGGCGCAGGTGCGCGAGCTGGGGGCCGAGGTCGCACAGGCGTACCCCGGACTGGACGTTCTCATCAACAACGCGGGCGTCGGCAGCGGAGAGCCGGGCTCCGCGCGCGAGGTCAGCACCGACGGGCACGAGCTGCGGCTGGCGGTGAACTACCTCGCGCCGGTCGTGCTGACCCGGTCGCTGCTGCCGGTGCTGCGCGGGAACGCTCCGGCCCGGATCGTGAACGTCGGCTCGGCGGGCCAGGAGCCGCTCGACTTCGCCGATCCCGAGCTGACCCGCGGCTACAGCGGTGTGGCCGCGTACTGCCGCAGCAAGTTCGCGCTCGCCGCCCACACCTTCTCCCTCGCCGGGGAGCTGGCGGGCACCGGTGTCGCGGTGAACGTGCTGCACCCGGCGACCTACATGGACACGTCCATGGTGCGGGCGGCCGGCATCGAGCCCTGGAACACGGTCGCCGACGGCGCGCCCGGCGTGCTGGCGCTGGCCACCGAGGATCTGGGCTCCGGCCGCTACTTCGACGGCACGCGTCCGGCGCGGGCGCACGAGGCCGCCTACGACCCCGGGGTGCGCGAGCGTCTGGCGGCGGTGACCGAGCAGCTGCTCGGCCTGTGACCCGGGGGCCCATGGCTGACCCGGGGGCCCCATGGCTACCGCAGCCCGCGGCCCGACTCCAGCACCTCGCGGGCCTGGGCCACCAGTCCGTCCGCACCGCAGGAGCGCGCCAGCGCCAGGCCGCGTTCGAGTTCGGCGACCGAGCGGGAGGCGATGCCGTACTCGACGCGGGCGGCGGCGTGTTCGTACTGGCACGGGGAGGCTTCGAGATAGGTGACCGCCTGGGCGGCCAGACGGACGGCTCGCTGGCCGGTCTCCAGGGCGGCGGCGCAGCGCAGTGCCTCTCCTATCGCGGTGTCGGTGCCGAACCGCTCGGCCTGGCGGCGGACGTCGGCGGCGAGCCGGGCGGCCCGGGCCGGGTCCTCGGCGGCGAGGGCGCGGGCGAGGTCGGCCGCCCAGGGCACCATCACCGGGTTGTGGTGGCCGCGCAGGGCCGCCGCCTTCTCGGCCGCCTCCAGTTCGTTGACGCCGTCCTTGGTGCGACCGGCGGCGAGCAGGAGTCTGCCGCGGACGCTGCGCGGGTCGGGGATCACGATGGTGGACGGGTAGGGCGGGGCGAACCCGTACCGCTCGGCGACCTCCCAGGCCTCCTCGGCGTGGCCGCGGGCGAGCAGTGTGTCGACGAGATTGCAGGTGGCGGTCCAGTACAGGGGAAGCCCGCGGCCGACCCGTTCGGCGAGCCGCAGTGACTCGCGCAGGGCCGCCTCCGCCTCCCTGAGCCGGCCGCGCCTGCGGTGGCCGAGGCCGACGTAGGCGTGGGCGAGGGCGAGGTGGCCGCCGCTCCAGCCGGCGGTCTCGTAGGCGCGCAGTGCCTCGTTGTAGAGGGTCTCGGCCCGGTCGAGCCGGTCGCTGTAGGCATAGGCGCTGGCGAGCATCAGCAGCAGTTCGATGCCCCACTCGGTGTCGGTCCAGCCCAGTCCGGGGGCGAGGCGGCCGTTGACGAGGGCGCGGTCGCACAGTTCGACGACCTCCTCGGCGTTCTCGCCGCGGGTCATGGCGTCGAAGCCGCGCAGGATCAGCAGGGCCCGCTCGGAGTTGTCGCGTCCGGTGCAGCCGGCGGCGAGTTCGGCAAGGTGCTCGGAGCGGCCCGATGAGATCGTCTCGCCGACGTGCAGGCCCTCCCACATGTACTGCACGGCGTGCAGGCGCAGCCGGGTGGGTCCCGGTGCGTGGCGGGCGGCCTCGGCCTCGACCGTGCGGACGGCCTCCTCCAGCTGGTTGTTGTGGAGCAGGGCCTGGGAGAGCCGCCACACGGCGTCGACCCGGGTGTCGCCGTCCAGGCCGGGCATGCTCAGGGCCAGCTGGAGGTGCTCGATGGTGGTGGCGGGGGCGGTCAGCAGCGTGGCGCAGCCCAGTTCGTAGAGCACGCGGGCGTGGACCTCGGGGGTGGGCGGTTCCAGCAGGGCGCGCTCCAGGCAGCGGCGGGCCGCGTCGGGGGCGCCGACGGCGAGGTGTTCGCGGGCGGCCTTGCGCAGCTGTTCGACGAGTTCCTCGTCGTCGTCCGGGTGGACCTGGAGCAGATGCCGGGAGGCGGCTGCCGCGCCGAACCCGGAGTCGGTGACGACCTGGGCGGCGATGCCGTGCATGGCGGTGCGCAGGGCGTCCGGGATGGAGTCGTAGACGGCGGTGGCGATGAGCGGGTGCACGAACTCCAGCTCCGCCTCGCCGCCGCGGGCGGTCGCCTGGTCGGGTTCGGTGAGGATGCGGGCGCCGCGCAGCAGGTCCGCGCAGCGCAGCGCGTCGTCGCGGCCCATGGTGGCGAGCCGGGCGACGAGATCCACGGAGATGCCGGTGCCCAGGATGGCGGCGGCCCAGGCGAACCGGGTGGCGTCGATGCCGAGTTCCTCCAGGCGCGCGACGAGTCCGCCGCCGCGGGCCGCGCGGTTCAGGTCCCGCAGTTCTCCGGCCCGGGCCTCGACGGGTTCGAGTTCGCTGTCGCGCACCTTGGCGAGGAGTTCGACGGTCTCGTAGGGGTTGCCGCCGGTGACGGCCCACACCTCGCGGCAGAACGGGGCGTCCACGTGCGGGCCGAGGGCGATGCGGGTGAGGCCTGCGGTGGCCTCCGGTGTCAGGGCGTTCAGGGTGCTCACGCCCGCGGCGGCGGCGACCGCGTCCAGCCACTGGGCGCTCTGCCCGCTCACCTCGCCGAGCCTGCGGGTCACCACGACGAGGACGGACAGGTCGTCGAGGCGTTCGGCGAACGCGGCGAGCCAGCGCAGGGTCTCCTCGTCGGCCCAGTGGGCGTCGTCGATCAGCAGCACCAGGGGCCAGTCGCGCTTGGCCAGCCGGCGCACCGCGGCGACCAGGCCGTCGCACACCCCCTGCGGGTCCGCCTGCCGGTCGCCGGGTTCCGCTATGCCGAGGGCGGGCCCGGCGATGCCGTACCAGTCGCCGAGGTACTCGCGTGCCTCCTCCGGCATCAGCGTGATCAGGGCGGGTTGCAGCAACTGCCGTACCACGTTGAAGGGGACGGAGCGGAGGATCTCGCCGCCGCGCGCCGACCACACGGTGCAGCCGCGCTCCTCGGCGATCCGCCGGGTCTCGGCCAGCAGGGCGGTCTTGCCGAGTCCGGCCTCGCCCTGGAAGACCAGCAGCCCTCCGGTGGACGAGCGGTCGGAGCACAGTGTGTCCACCGCGCGCCGGACGGCGGTGACTTCCTCGTCGCGCTCCCACAGGGAAGCCGAGGCGGTCGCACCCGACCGTACCTCCGTCATCCCGCTACCTCCCCAAGTCGCCCGAACGACGTACGGATCCCGAGCCTAGTCCTCGGACCGCCGCGGCGGAGGCCGGTCGGGGCACCTGTTGCCATGTCGGGTGACCTACGACGCGGCCGGACGACGCACCGACCCCGCGACCTGCGCGGCACTGGGGTGCCTTGTCAACAGACAGCCGTCAACGGCCGTGCCCCGCACGGACTTTCGCGGCGGCCGACCCCAGCGCGACCGTCCAGTCCGGCCCTCACACCGGCCCTGTCCGACGGACGCCCGACTCACCCGGCATTCACGACGGCCTGTGCCCGGCGGGCGGCCCACTCACCCGGCATTCACGACGGCCTGGGCCCGGCGGGCGGCCCACTCACCCGGCTCTGACGACGGTCCAGTCCGGCGAGGACCACTCACCCAACTCTCGCCACGGTCATCGTCCCGTGCGGCGCCTCTCATCCGGCACTCGCGACAATCGCGGCCCGGCCAACACCCGACTCACCCACCTCTCGCGACAACTCCCGGACAACAGACAGCCCACACACCCGGCCTCACGACGGTCACGGTCCAGTGGGCGGCCCACTCACCCAGCCCTGACGACCGTCCAGTCCGGCGAGCCCCACTCATCCGGCACTCGCCACGATCGCGGCCCGGTCAACAGCCGACTCACCCGGCTCTCGCGACAACTCCCGGCCGACAGACAGCCCACACACCCGGCCTCACGACGGTCACGGTCCAGTGGGCGGCCCACTCACCCAGCCCTGGCGACCGTCCAGTCCGGCGCGGACCGCTCACCCGGCTCGCGCGGCGGATCCTGGTCCGAGGGGCGGCCCTCTCATCCGGCTTTCACCGAGGCCTCATACGGTGGGGGCATGACGCAGGTGACTCCCCCCGGGTGGTACCCCGACCCGGGGCAGACAAGTGACGGTCCCGCCACCGAGCGCTGGTGGGACGGTAAGGCATGGACGGACCGGACCCGCCCCGCCGGGTCGGGCGCCGTATGGGGTCCGCCGACGCAGCCGCCCGCGGCAGAGCCCGGGTACGCGGGACAGCCGGGCCAGTCCCCGCAGCCGGGACAGCCGGCGTATCCCGGCCATCCGGGGTACCCCGTGCATCCGGGGTATCCGGGGCAGCCGCCGGCGCGGCGGCGCGGGGTGCGCACGGGTGTCGCCGTCGTGCTGGCCGCCGCGGTGCTGGCGAGCATCGGGGTCGGGGTGTACGCGCTGAGCAAGGACGACGGCGGGAGCGGGAACCGGGCCGGTTCGCACCAGGGCCCGGGTGGACAGGGCGGCTCCGGCGGCCGGGAGGGGTCCGGCGGCGGGGGCGGGCCGTTCGGCGGCCCCGGCGGGGACGGCGAAGACGGCGGCCAGGGCGGCTCCGGAGGATCCGGGGATTCGGGAGGGTCCGGCGGCGGCCGGTCCGAGGCACCGAAGATACGGAGCGGGTCGGTCACCGACCAGGCCAGCGGCATCAGCCTGCCCATACCCGACGGCTGGTACGGCCAGCAGCTCGGCGTGGGCGCCCAGGTCACCTCGGACGACGCCTACAAGTGCCCCGGAGACACCGGCGCCACCTGCACCAAGGGCGGCGCGTACTCGGCGCCCGCGCTGCTGCTGGGGACCCGGGGCGAGACGGCCGAGGAGGTCGCCAAGGCCGACATCGCGGCGAACGCCAAGGAGTCCTACGGCGGCAAGTCCTACGGCGCGATCACCTCGCACCAGGTGCTGGCCTCCAAGGAAGTGACCGTGGCCGGCCAGAAGGGCTACCTGGTGCGCTGGAAGGCGGTCACCGAGAAGGGCTCCGACGGATATGTGGAGTCCCTGGCCTTCCCGTCCCCGGCGGACTCCCGCCGGCTGGTCGTGGTCCGCTTCGGCGTGGACGTCTCCGAGCAGCAGTCCGTGATCGACGACATCACCCGGGGCATCAAGGTGTCCTCGGGCGGGGGCAGCGGCCAGAACGTCTGATCCGGCCGGGTGTTCGCCGGCCGGGTGGCGTCCCTGTCCGCTCAGAGGGACACCACCCGGCCGGGGTGCGCGCCGCCCCCGTCCCCACGGTGCGGCGCGATCAGGTCACCGTCCAGTCATCCCGTGGACGGCGGCCTGGATCATGGGGTGAGGCCGAGTGCGGGGAGCACGGCGGCCTCCACGAACCGGACCAGATAGTCCGGGTCGGCGTACTCCCCCTCCAGCACGGGCCGGATGCGCAGGACGCCGAACATCTGCGCGGGCACGTACTCCAGCGCCGGGTTGTCGGCGCGGACCTCTCCGCGTTCGACCCCGCGCCGCAGGATCTCCCGCAGCGCGGCGAGCTCCGGCTCGACCAGCGTCTCGCGCAGGGCCTGCTTCAGCTCCCGGTCCTGCAGCATCGCGTGACCGAGGGCCTGGAGAAGCCGGGTGTCGTTGGCCGACCACTCCCCCGCGGCGCGCGCCGCCTGTCGCAGGTCTCCGGCGAGCGAACCGGTGTCGATGCCCCCGAACCGGGTGCGTCGGCGGGCGCGCAGCGCGGCCACCACGAACTGCGGCTTGTTCTTCCACTGCCGGTAGAGCGTGGACTTGCTGCAGCGGGTGCTGGCGGCGACGCCCTCCATGGTGACGGCGTCGTAGCCGCACTCGCGGATCTGTTCGAGGACGGCGTCGAAGAACTCCCGCTCACGCTCGGGCGTGATCTTGGAGCGGCGCGAGGAGGCGACCGTCTCCGGTCCGTCCGCGGCCTGCGACGTCATCTCTCTTCTCCTCGCTCGTGTTCCGGCGGCGCTCCGGCCGCTCTCCAGTGTGGCGCGCTAGGTGTGAGGTATTCGATCGATACGCCAGTGTACCGGTACCTGACCGTATCGGTACACTGGCGTATCGGTACGCTACCGTATCGATGGTGTGGGACAGCCACACACACGCATCAGCACCAACGAGGGGGCCGGGGCATGACTTCCCGAACCGAGGCCGCCGCGGTGGGGACCGACCAACCCGCCCGGCCTCCGCTCGTGCGCGAGCTCCTGCTCGTCACGGGCCTGTTCCTCGTCTACAAGCTGGGCCGGCAGCTCGCCGCCGACCACACCGGTGAGGCCTTCCGCAACGCCCACCACGTGTGGGACCTGGAGCGGGCCTTCCACCTGCCGGGCGAGGGCTCGGTCCAGTCCCTGCTGCTGCACGGCGACACCCTCGTGCACCTCGCCAACGCCTACTACGCGACCGTGCACTTCCCCGCCACCGCGGGCCTGTTGGTCTGGCTCTATCTGCGCCGTCCGGCGCACTACGTCTGGACGCGCCGCGTGCTCGCCGCCCTGACGGCCGCGGCCCTGGTGCTGCATCTGACGTTCCCGCTGGCCCCGCCGCGCATGCTGGCTCAGTCGGGCCTGATCGACACCGCGCGCGTGTTCGGGCCGTCGGTGTACGGACCCCCGAAGACCGACCACCTCTCCAACCAGTTCGCGGCGATGCCCTCGCTCCACTTCGGCTGGGCGCTCATGGTGGCGATCGCCCTCATCGTCGCCACCACCTCCCGCCTGCGCTGGCTGTGGCTGCTGCACCCGCTGCTCACCCTGCTGGTCATCGTGGGCACCGCGAACCACTACTGGCTCGACGCGGTGGCGGCGACGGCGCTGCTCGGCCTCGCCCTCGCCCTGATACCCCTGCCGCATCGCCCGGTGGCCGGCATCCCCGCACGGATCCGGAAGACGTCCGTACCGGCCGAGCAGAACACCCTGGTCGGAGCGGCCCGATGAGCGCCGCCGCCCTGCTCGCCGTGGTCCTCTCGCTGTTCTCGGCCGTCGCCTACGCCGCCGCCGCGGTCGCCCAGGAACGGCTCGCCGCGCGTACGGCCGGCTCGGGCACGCTGCGACTGCTGCGCTCGGGCGCGTGGTGGTGGGCCGTGGCACTGAACGGATCGGCGGCGCTGCTGCACGTCGTGGCCCTCAAGTACGGCCCGCTGACCGTGGTACAGCCGCTCGGTGCGCTCACCCTGGTGGCCGCGGTGCCGATGGGTGCGCGGATGGCGGGTCGGCGGGTCGCGGCGGGCGAGTGGCGCGGCACGGCGCTCACCCTGCTGGGACTGGGCGCGCTGCTCGTGGCGGCGTCCGGGCCCGCACCCGAGCAGGTGCTGAGTCCGGCCGAGGCGCTGACGGTCGCGGGCGCCACCGCCGTCCTGATCGGCGCGCTGTCCCGTCCGGGGGCGCGACCGGGCCTGCGGCACGCCACCGCGTCGGGGGTCGCCTCCGGTGTGGCCTCCGCGCTCACCCAGACCGTGACCGTCGCCGCCACCGACCACTCCGGCCCGCTGTTCAGCGCGCGGGTGATCATCGTGGCGCTGCTGGTCGCGGCCTTGGCGACGAGCGGGCTGCTGCTGTCGCAGACCGCCTACCGGGGCGGCCTGGGAGCCCCGCTGGCGGTGGTGACGCTGGCGAACCCGGTGGCGGCCGCGGTGATCGGGCTCACCCTGCTCGGGCAGGGGCTGCACGGCGGCGTGAGCGGGGTGCTGATCGCGCTGTCGGGAGCGGCACTCGCCTCCTGGGGGGTCGTGGCGCTCACGCGGGCGACCCCGCACTCCGCGCCGGCCAAGCGGCCGTACCCGGAGCCCGGCCGCCCGGAAATCGCACAGCACGACGGCCACGAGACGCACCCCGTGGCCGCTGTCCTGGCCCTGGAGCCGGAGTCGGCGTCCCAGGAACCTGCGCTGCTGCCCCGGCGGTCCGGGACGCGCCGCTCCGGACCGGGGCACCTCACGCCCCTGTGACCGCCGCCGCGCCGGGAGTCCACGACCGTACGGCCCTGCGTCAGCCCAGGCCGCGCGAGTCCTGCTTGAGCGCGGTGTCGACGGTCAGCGCCGTCGCCACCACCAGGCTCAGCAGCGGTTCGGGCAGTTGGTAGTGGATCTGGAGGACGTAGTTGTCGGCGGTCGTGAACATCGTCTTGGCCAGGCCCTCCCAGGTCTTGGTGATCCGGGCGACCTCGTTGTCGGCGTGGTCGACGATCGCGAAGTTCCAGGCGCGCCAGTTCTCCGCCTTGATCGCGCCGACCTGCTGGCCATTCGCGTTCATCGCGAAGTTGATCTTGCCGAAGACGTTCTGCTGGACGATCTCGCCGACCTGCGAGCCGTCCGGGCGGGAGACGATCACCCGCGACTTGAAGAACTTCGCGGGCCGGGTGAGCAGCAGCTGCGGCCGGCCGTAGCCGTCCCGGATCTCCAGCTTGTGCGTCATGAACTGGTCGAGGCTGGAGACGAACCGCAGGATCTTCTTCAGCGCGCTCTGCCCGACCTCGGTGACCGCGCCGAGCTGGTTGCCGTTCTGGTCGAAGACCGTGTACTCGTTGGTCAGCTCGATCAGCTTGGCCTTCTGGTTCACCACGAGCACCGGCTCGCTGAACAGCGTGCCGCCGCCGGCGCCGCTCGGGGCGACGCCGGCCTGCTGCTGCACCTGCTGCTGCACGCGCGCGTCGGGCGCGGGGGCGGCGGGGGCCTGCCCGCCCGCGTGGGTGTGCTCGGTCCACTGCGCGCCGTCCCAGTAACGGAGCGTCTGCGCCGCGCCGTGCGGATCCGGGTACCAGCCTGCAGGTGTGTTCGAATGCGTGGTCACCGGGGCACAGTATCGCGAGGCGGCCGGAAAGCAACCGTCGCCCGCCCCCGCCTCAGTCGGTCGCGATCGCCGGATCGCTCACACCGGGACGCCCGTTCTCGACATGTCCGGCGAACCGCCGCACGAACGCCGCGTCCGCCTCGGAGGTGACGGTCAGGTCGTACCAGCGCCCGCTCTCCGCGAGGTCGTAGCGGCGCCGCACCGTGGCGCCCGGCCGCACACTCACCGCCGCCGCGCTCCCGCCGTAGCCGCTGGTCACCTTCAGACGGACCGTACCCGTGCCCTTGTTGGTGAAGGTCAGCTCGACGTCGTCGCCGACGTGCCGTGCGGTGACCTCGGGTCCCGCCGCCCTGCCGGGACCCTTGAAGACCCGCAGGAAGCCGTTCGGGCCGTGCACGGTGAGGTCGTGGGAGCCGCCGGAGTACGCCGAGTTCCAGCTGTCGGAGACGGTCCTGCCCGCCTCGGTGGTGTAGGTCCAGGGGCCGTCGGTGCGGTTGCCGGAGGTGACCAGGAAGGCGGCCCCGGCCTGCGTGCCGGAGGCGAAGCTCAGGGTGAGCTTCCCGGCCGCCGGGTCCACCGAACCGTCCACCTGGGGCGCGTACTTCAGGGGGCGGGTCGGCCGCCGGCCACGCTCCTGCCGGGGCAGGGCGCCCTGGGCGGGCGGGGCCGGCACGTAGTCGGGGTGGCGGTCGCGGTCCGGCGGCTCGTAGCCGGTGGTGTCGGGCAGGGAGACCGGGCGGGTGTCCTCGCGGGAGAAGTCGAAGGCGGAGGTCAGGTCGCCGCAGATCGCGCGCCGCCACGGCGAGATGTTGGGCTCGCGCACCCCGAACCGGCGCTCCATGAACCGGATGATCGAGGTGTGGTCGAGGGTCTCCGAGCAGACGTACCCGCCCTTGCTCCAGGGCGAGACGACGAGCATGGGCACACGCTGGCCGAGCCCGTAGGGGCCGGCGACATGACCGGTGTCGCCCTTGAAGAGGTCCGGGCCGACGTCGACCGTGGACCGGCCCTGGCCGGCGGAGGCGGGCGGGAAGGGCGGGATCAGGTGGTCGAAGAAGCCGTCGTTCTCGTCGTAGGTGAGGAACAGGGCGGTCTTCGCCCACACCTCCGGGACGCTGGTCAGCGCGTCGATGACCTGGGCGACGTACCAGGCGCCGTAGTTGGCGGGCCAGTTGGGGTGCTCGGTGAAGGCCTCCGGCGCGACGATCCAGGAGATCTGCGGCAGCCTGCCGCCCCTGACGTCGGCCTTCAGCCGGTCGAAGAAGCCCTCGCCCTTGCGGGCGTCGGTTCCGGTGCGGGCCTTGTCGTAGAGAGGGTCGCCGGGCTTGGCGTCGCGGTACTGGTCGAAGTACAGCAGCGAGTTGTCTCCGTAGTTGCCGCGGTAGGCGTCGGAGATCCAGCCCCAGCTCCCGGCCGCGTCGAGGCCGTCGCCGACGTCCTGGTAGATCTTCCAGGAGACGCCCGCCCGCTCCAGGCGCTCGGGGTACGTCGTCCAGCCGTACCCGGCCTCGTCGTTGCCGAGGACCGGACCGCCGCCCTGGCCGTCGTTGCCGGTGTAGCCCGACCACATGTAGTAGCGGTTGGGGTCGGTGGAGCCGATGAGCGAGCAGTGGTAGGCGTCGCAGACGGTGAAGGCGTCGGCGAGCGCGTAGTGGAACGGGATGTCGTCGCGGGTCAGGTACGCCATCGTCGTGGTGCCCTTGGACGGGACCCACGTGTCGTAGCGGCCCTGGGCGAAGGCGGCGTGTCCGTCGTTCCAGCCGTGCGGGAGGTCCTGGATGAAGGCCAGGCCCAGGTCGTCGGCGTCGGGGTGGAAGGGCAGGACCTCCTTGCCGCCGCCGTCCGTCTGGTGCCAGACGCTCTTTCCGTTCGGCCAGGTGACCGGGCGCGGGTCGCCGAAGCCCCGGACACCTCTGAGCGTGCCGAAGTAGTGATCGAAGGAACGGTTCTCCTGCATGAGGACGACGATGTGCTCCACATCCTCGATGGACCCCGTGCGACGGTTGGCCGGCAGCGCGGCGGCCCGCTGGATGCTGCCGGCGAGGGCGGTGAACGCCGTGGTGGCGCCCGCGATCCCCAGGAAGCGGCGCCGGTTGACTTCGGACATGGGTGACGGCATGGACGGGTCCTCTCATCCTGACGTGCGGATGGCCGGAACGGACGGAATGCGCGCGCAGCGAGTGTTCCAAGAGCACCGAACGTGAGGGAAGGGTGCGATGTCGCCCATGTGAAAGGAGCAAGTACGCGAGGCGTCGCGTCCTAGCGGGGCGGCATGACGGGCAACCCCGCGGGCATCCGTGCGGGCACCCGTTCCAGGACGCCGCCCGCGAACACGTCGTACAGCGGCAGGGTTTCCAGGTGGACGTAGCCGATGTGGCAGTCGCAGACGGCCAGCGGGCACGGGCGGGGGCGCAGCGCCGTCCGGTAGGAGCCGTCGTAGCTCCACCGACAGCGGGACGGCCCGGAGGTCGGCGCCCATACGGTGTTCGGCTGCGTCGCACAGGCGCTGGAGTTCGGCGGCGGTGAGGAAGGTGGGGGTGCCGCCGCCGAACGCCGCGGTGACGAACCGGACGTCTTCGGTGTCGCCGAGCGCCTCGCGCACGGTGGCCGCCTGGCGGTCCAGGGCGTCCGGGTAGGCGCCGGTCAGCCCGTCGGGGGCGCCGACGCGGGTGAAGAGGTTGCAGAATCCGCAGCGCACCTCGCAGAACGGGATGTGCAGGTACAGCGAGAGGGTGTCCTTGGGCTCCGCCGCCCACAGGGAGCGCAGTGCGGGGCGGTCGGGCAGGCGGCGGTATTCGGCCTTGTGCGGGTAGGCGTACACTTGACTTGCTCCCCTGGTTGAAGCCCGAGGATTCTGGCCTTCTCTCTCGTGCTGTGCCGCTAGGCGGCACGGACTTTGGGAGGGAATCCGCGGCTTCCTGTTTCGTTGCGCTGTGCCAGAGCGGATTCTGGTCTTATCGGCGCTCCACAGGCCGACACCGCCAGTCCGGCGGCCTTTTTCACATTGCGTGCGGAGTTGATGTCCCGGTCGAGGAGGGCTCCACAAGCGGGGCAGGTCCATACCCGGATGTGGAGGGGCTTGGGTCCATCCACATGGTCGCAGTATGAGCAGGTCTGACTGGTCGGCACGAACCGGCCGATCTTGGTCAGGGTGCGTCCGTACCGCTCGGCCTTGTAGACGAGCATGGCCACGAACTGTGACCAGCCCGCATCGTGAACACTCTTGGCCAGTCTGCTGCGCGCCAGTCCGTTCACCGCCAGGTCTTCCACGCCGATGGCTTGGTTCTCGCGGATCAGCTTCGTGGAGAGCTGATGGTGAAATTCACGGCGCGCGTCGGCAACTCGGGCATGCGCGCGGGCGACCTTCAGACGGGCCTTCTCCCGGTTCTTCGATCCCTTCTGTTTGCGGGACAACTCCTGCTGGACCTTCTTCAGCTTCTTCTCCGCGCGACGTAGGAACCGGGGGGAGTCGATCTTCGTGCCGTCATCGAGGATCGCGAAGTGCGTCAGCCCGAGGTCGATGCCGACGGCCTGGTCGCTTTCGGGTGTCCGGGCGGCGTCGGCGGCCGGGTCGGTGTTGATGACGAAGGATGCGAAGTACCTTCCGGCCGCGTCCTTGATCACGGTAACGGAGGTCGGGGTGGTGGGCAGGGTGCGTGACCACTTCACCTTGATGGCCCCGATCTTCGGCAGGCTCAGTCGTCCGCTGTCGGTGACCGACCAGCGGGCGTTGGCGGTGAACCGCATTGACTGCCGGGCGTCCTTACGGGACTTGAACCTCGGCGCCCCCAGTTTGCGCCCCTTGCGTTCGCCCTTGAGGGAGGCGAAGAAATTCTTGTAGGCCGTCTCGGCATCGCGCAGGGACTGCTGGAGCACGACCGCGGAGACCTCGCCCAGCCAGGAGCGGGCCTCGGTCTGCTTGGCTTGGGTGATCAGGCGCGTGGACAACTCCCCGGCTTTCGGGAACGGGCCTCCCGCCGCGCGTGCGTCCTCCCGGGCGCGCACGGCGTCATTGAACACGACGCGGACGCACCCGAATGCCCGTGCCAGCGCCCCACGTTGGGCATGATCCGGGTACAGGCGAAAGCTGTACCGAAGCTGCATGAGAGCCACCGTACGTACTTGGGCTGTGGGAGAGATGCAGGAGATCAGAACTGGTCGACACTGTACTTTCGTGATGCATGTGCACTAGGTCTTGGTGACAAGGCTCCGGGCATAACGTGTTCACGGGTGATCACCTGGTGTGGATGGAGGAGATCACGCTGTCGATCTGCGTGGACTTCGACTGCGAGCGAGTGCAGCCAAACGGCGAGGACAACCGTGTCCACCTGTTGGTGAACTTCCCGCCCAAAGGCGCTGTCGCCAAACCCGTCAACTCTCTCAAGGGGTCTCCTGTGGTGCGTGGCTGCGCGAAAACTTGTTCCAACAGCCACTGACAACGACCACTGGGGGGACCGGAGTCCGGGGATCGTACGGTGGTGGAGCCTGGCCGTTGCCGCCGGGCCTACACCCGGCTCCCGGTCGCCGTGTCCGCCGACAGCCGCTGGGCGACGTAGATCGGCACGACGGAGAGCAGGACGAGGACGGCGGCCACGACGTTGACGACGGGAGCCTGTTGCGGCCGGGTCATGTTGTCGAAGATCCAGATGGGCAGCGTCTCGACGCCGGGCCCGGCGGTGAAGGTGGTGACCACGATCTCGTCGAAGGACAGGGCGAAGGCGAGCAGGGCGCCCGCGAACAGTGCCGAGCGCACGAGCGGGAAGGTGACGTCGACGAAGGCGCGGAAGGTGTCGGCGCCGAGGTCCATGGCCGCCTCCTCGTAGGAGCGGGAGGTGCGGCGCAGCCGGGCGACGACGTTGTTGAAGACGACGACGATGCAGAAGGTGGCGTGCCCGACGACCACGGTGAACAGCCCGAGTCCGACCCCGAGCGGCCGCAGCACCGTGGAGAAGGCGGAGTTGAGGGCGATGCCGGTGACGATCCCGGGCAGGGCGATGGGCAGGACGACCACGAAGGAGACGGTGCCGCGGCCGAAGAAGCGGTGCCGGGCGACGGCGAAGGCGATCAGCGTGCCGAGGACCAGGGCGATGGCGGTGGCGCCGAGGCCCGCCCGCACCGAGGTCCACAGGGCGTCGCGGGCCCCGGAGTTGCGCCAGGCCACCGACCACCAGTGCGCGGTCAGTCCGGGCGGCGGCCAGCTCGCGCTCCGGTCCGGGTTCAGCGAGTTGACGAGGACCAGCAGCAGCGGCACGTAGATCACCGCGAAGCCGAACCCGGCGGCGACGCGCAGCGCGATGCGCGAGGAACGGGAGAGGTGCACGGCGGGCTCCTAGAGGCTGCTCAGGGCGCCGGTGCGGCGCATCGCGAGCAGGTACAGGACGACGACCACCACGGGGACCGTGCCGAGGGCGGCGGCCATGGGGAGGTTGAGTTCGATGTTGGAGTAGACGAGGTTGCCGATCAGCTGGGTCTTGCCGCCGACGATCTGCACGGTGATGTAGTCGCCCAGGCTGAGCGAGAAGGTGAAGATCGATCCGGCTGCGAGCGACGGCAGCACCATCGGCAGCACGACCGAGCGGAAGGTGCGTCCGGGACGCGCCCCGAGGTCGGCGGACGCTTCGAGCAGTCCGGCGGGCAGCTGCTCCAGCGCGGTGTGGATCGGCAGGATCATGTACGGCAGCCAGAGGTACGTCAGGGTGAGGACGGCGGCCGGCAGGCCGAAGCCGGGGCCGCTGAGCCCGAACGGCCTCAGCATCCAGTCGGCGAGCCCACCCTGGGAGAGGATCAGCCGCCAGGCGTACACCTTGACCAGGTAGCTCGCCCAGAGCGGGGTGAGGATCGCCACCACGAGCAGCGGGCGCCACCTGGGCCGGGCGACGCGCGCGGTGTAGAACGCGAGCGGGAAGGCGATCACCGCGCACAGAACGGTGACGGCGAGCGCCACGCCGATGCTGCGCAGGATCACCTGGCGGTAGACCGGCGTGGTGAACAACTCGTGGAAGTTGTCGGTCGACCAGGCCTTCACCACCTCGGAGGTGAAGGAGTTCGTCGTCCAGAACGCCGAGACGAACAGCACGGTCAGCGAGCCGAGGTAGAGCACGGCCAGCCACAGCAGCGGCGCGGTCAGCAGCAGGGACAGCCGGAGGCGGGGGCGCCGGTGCAGCGCCCCCGCGGTCCGCGTCAGCAGGCTCATGCTCAGCCCTTGATCTCGGTCCAGGCCTGCACCCACTTGGCGTACGGCACGCACTTGACGTCCGTGCGGCCGTCCAGGCACTGCTCGATGGGTGTGTTCCAGAAGGCGATGTGCTTCCAGTAGCCCTCGTCGGCGGCGTGGTAGGTGGCGCAGAAGTTCTTGTCGCTGGTGTGTGCGCAGGCCTTGGAGTTGGCGGGGGCCTCGCCGAAGTACTCGGCGACCTGGGCGTTGACCTTCGGCGAGATGATCCAGTTCATCCACTGGTAGGCGCAGTTGGGGTGCTTGGCCTTGGCGTAGATCATCCAGGTGTCGGACCAGCCGGTGGATCCCTCCTTCGGCACGAACGCCTTGACCTTGGCGCCCTCGGAGGCGGCGAGGTTGGCGATGACCTGCCAGGTGGTGCCGACCACGGAGTCGCCGCTCTTGAAGGCGGAGACCTCCTTGAGGTAGTCGCTCCAGTACTCGCCGACGTCCGCGTTCTGCTTCTTCAGCAGGGCGACGGCCGCGTCGAACTGCTTCTGGTCCAGCGCGTAGGGGTCCTTGATCTTCAGCTCGGGCCTGGTGGCCTTGAGATAGAGCGCCGCGTCGGCGATGTAGATCGGGGAGTCGTACGCGGTGACGTGGCCCTTGTACGCGGCGGCGTCGTCGAAGACCGCGGACCAGGAGGTGGGCGCGGGCGTGACCTTCTGCGTGTTGTACATCAGCAGGTTGGCGCCGCGGCCGTGCGGGATGCCGTACATCGTGCCCTTGACGGAGTTCCAGCTGCCGTTCTTCAGGCCGCTGAAGACGTCCTTGTAGTTCGGTACGAGGCCGGTGTTGACCGGGGCCGCGTCGCCGGAGGCGATCAGGCGCAGGGAGGCGTCGCCGGAGGCGGATACGGCGTCGTACTCGCCGGTCTTCATCAGCTTGACCATCTCGTCGGAGCTGGCGGCGACCTTGGAGTGGACCTGGCAGCCGGTCTGCTTCTGGAAGTCGGTGACCCAGTCGACCTTGGGATCGTTGGAGCCGTTCTCGACGTAGCCGGCCCAGGCGATCAGGTTGACCTGGCCCTCGGACGTGCCGAGCTTCGTCGGCGCCTTGAGGTCGGGCGGATTGAGTCCGGTGGCCGGGGAACCGCCGCCGGAGGAGCCGCAGGCGGTGGCGGCGAACAGGAGTGCGGTGGCGGCGGCCGCTGCCTGGAGGGTTCGGGTGAGGCGCACGACGTTCTCCATACGTTGGGGGGATCAGTCGGGAACGTGGACGGTGTGGCGGCGGTGCCAGGTGAGGCGGACCCGGGTGCCGCGGTAGGCGGCGACGTCCTCGGCGGAGGTCTCCAGGTTCTGCTGGAGCGCGGTGAGGCGGCCGCCGGCGTCGAGGTCGACCAGGAAGCGGGTGGTGTCGCCGAGGTAGACGACCTCGGCGACGGTGCCCGTGGCGGTGGCGTGCTCGGGTTCGTCGAGGATGGCGGCTTCCTTCAGGACGCGGATCTTCTCCGGCCGGACGCTGTGGGTGCCGCCGGCGCCGAGGATGCGCCGGGCGGCGTCGCCCCGGAGCAGGTTGGAGGTGCCGACGAAGGAGGCGACGAACGAGGTGGCGGGGCGTTCGTAGATCTCGGCGGGCGTGCCGACCTGTTCGAGGCGGCCCTGGTGGAAGACGGCGATGCGGTCGCTCATCGTCAGGGCCTCCTCCTGGTCGTGGGTGACGAAGACGAAGGTGATGCCGACCTCGCGCTGGAGCGCCTTGAGTTCCAGCTGCATCTGCTCGCGCAGCTTGAGGTCGAGGGCGCCGAGCGGTTCGTCCAGCAGGAGCAGGCGGGGGCGGCCGACGAGGGCGCGGGCGAGGGCGACCCGTTGCCGCTGTCCGCCGGAGAGCTGGGCGGGGCGGCGCCGTCCGTGTCCGTCGAGGCGGACCTCGGCGAGTGCCTTGCGGGCCCGCACCATCCGTTCGGCCTTGGGCACCTTGCGGATCTTCAGGGCGTAGGCGACGTTCTGCTCGACGGTCATGTGCGGGAAGAGGGCGTAGTCCTGGAAGACGGTGTGGACGTCCCGTTCGAACGGGGCGAGCCCGGTGACGTCCTGCCCGGCGAGTTCGACGCGGCCCTCGGTGGGGGTCTCGAAGCCGGCGATCAGCCGCAGGACGGTGGTCTTGCCCGAGCCGGAGGGGCCGAGCATGGAGAAGAACTCCCCGTCCCGTATGTCCAGATCGACCCCGGCCACCGCCGTCGTCTCCCCGAACGTCTTGCGCAGAGCCTGCAGCCGGACCGCAATCCCCTCCATGCGGGAACCTTTCTGGCGCTCACGAACGTTGCTCGGAAACATATGAAGTCATAGTTCAAGGTTCAAGACCGCCTCAGGGCAAAGCTTGGGTCAACGGGCAAGGTGGTGGCCGTGAAGCAACGACACGTCGGGAGCGGGGACGGGGGCACGAGCGGTGGCGGCGGGGCGGGCGGCCTGAGCCCGGGCGGCCCGCGCGTGGGCGTGGGCGGCCTGAGCGCGGGCGTGGGCGGCCTGAGCGTGGGCGTAGGCGAGCGGGGCGGCCCGGGTGAAGTCGGCGCCCGCAGGGCCGTGTTCGCCCCGGTGGAGAGGCGGGCGCGGGTGGACGCGGTGGTCCGCCGGATCGGTGACGCCATCGAGCTGGGTCTGCTCGCCGACGGCGAGCAGCTGCCCGGCGAGAGCGAACTGGCCGGGCAACTCGGGGTGTCCACGGTGACCCTGCGGGAGGCGCTGATGGCACTGCGGCAGCAGGGGCTGGTGACCACCCGGCGCGGACGCGGCGGCGGCAGTTTCGTCTCGCTGCCCGGACGGCCCGGACGGGCACGGCTGAAGAGCCGGCTGCGCGGCTGGAGCACCGAGGAACTGCGCGATCTCGGCGACCACTGGGCCGCGTTGTCGGGCGCGGCGGCCCGCCTCGCCGCGGACCGCACGGAACCGGAGGACCTACGTCAACTGAGCCGCTCGGTCGCTGAGTTCACCGACGCCGCCGACGCGGCGGCGCGCAGCCGTGTCCACGGACGCTTCCACGTGGAGCTGGCGGCGGCGGCGCAGTCGGCCCGGCTCACCCGGGAGCAGGTCGCGTTGCAGACCGAGGTGGGCGCGCTGCTGTGCCTCGTGCTCGGGGACGACGAATATCGTGAAGAAGTCGCAGACCGGCAGCGCGCCGTCGTCCTGGCCGTGCAGGATGGGGCCCGTGATTCGGCCCGTACGCTGGCCGAGCGGTGCGTGGAGGAGTCGGCGGCGCGGCTCGTCGCCCTGCGGCTCTCGCTGTAGGGCCTGGCGCGAAAGCCCCGGCGTCCGCCCGAAAAGGGTGCGGCGGGCGGGACTTCGGCGACGGGGCCCTTGGCCGCACCGCGTCTGGTCCTGTCCGCTGGAGGGCGCCATGAGCACGATCCCGGCACTCGCCGGAGCGCCGGCCGCGACGCACGGCACGGGTGCGGCCGAGCGCGCCGCCGAAGGCGTAGCCGCGCGGGTGGGCCGCGCCCTGGAGGCGGTCTTCGAGGCGGTCGCCGAGACCGCGGCCGAGACGGAGGCGCTGCTGACGCGGGTGGCCGCCGAGGGGCGCCGGCCCGCGACCGCCGATCTGGCCGCGCTGCGGCCGGGGCTGCATCTGCGGCTGGCGCGGCAGGAGTTGGTCTCGGGGGTCGGCTTCATCGCCGCGCCGGGGCTGCTGGCCGACGTACCGGCGTGGCTGGAGTGGTGGCAGAGCACCGGTGAGGGTGATCTACGGCCCCTGCTGCTCGACCTCGATCCAGGCCGGTCGGCGTACGCGGACTACACGCACTGGGACTGGTTCGCGCTGCCCCGCGACACCGGGCGACGGGCGGTGGCCGGGCCCTACGTCGACTATCTGTGCTCCGACGAGTACAGCCTGACGCTGTCGGCGCCGGTCGAGGTGGCGGGCCGCTTCGCCGGAGTGGCCGCGGCCGACGTGTACCTGCGCCACTTCGAGACGGCGGTGCTGCCCCTGCTGCGGGAGTTGCCGGGGCCCGCGTACCTGGTGAACGCCCGGGGCCGGGTGGCCGCCTCCGCCGACCCGGCACATTTGGCCGGATCCCTCACCCGGGGGCCCGGCTTCGCCGCGGTCCTGGAGCGGGCGCGCCCCGCCGCCCGGGGTGCGGTGAGGCTCGTGCCGTGCCGTCACGTGCCCCTGGTCCTCGTGGTGGACGCGGGCCTCGGGTCCACGACGAGCGGGGCGGTCGCGAGCGGGGCGGCGGCGCGCGAAGAGGTGGCGCGGGGGCAGACGGCGAGCGGGGAGGCGGCGAGCGGGGAGGCGGCGAGCAAGAAGTAGCGGGCCGGGAGGCGGCGGGCCCGGCGAGCTCGGCGCCGTCGGCGACCTGAACGCCGACGGTGCCGGCTCAGGACTCGGGCGTGGGCACCACGCTGAGGTGTCCCGCCGTGCGGCGGGTGTTGCGCGGCCTGCGCGGGGCCGGAGCGGGGCGGCGCGGATCGCGCAGCACCATGGTGAGCCGGGTGTAGCCCAGCTCCCGCAGCGTGTCCGGGGCCTCCTCGATGATCCGGCAGTCGGTGGCGCCCCAACGCGGGTCGGGGTGCAGCAGCGGCCGGACGGCGCCGTCGGACCGGGCCGCCGCCTCGCCGACCGTACGGATCCAGTGCGGCAGCCCCTGCCGGTAGGCGGCCTCCATGATCGGGTCCTGGGCGATGTCCCGGCGGATGGCCTGGAGGCCGTGGTCGGGGCCGCAGCGCTCCATGGTGGCCGCGAAGTGCGCCAGCATCGGCAGGCACCAGCGGGACTCGTGGTCGCCGAGGACGGTGCCCGCGTCCGGGTGGAAGAGCACGAAGCGCAGGAAGTTGTCGCCCGGCATGGCCGTGGGATGCGGGCCCACGCCCCGGAAGAGCGAGGTGAAGGCGCTGTTGGACAGGACGACGTCCCAGCGGTGGTCGACGACGAGGGAGGGAAAGGAGACGGCCTCCAGGAGCGCGGCGTAGTCCTGCAGGTAGGCCTGCGCCTCGGGACTGACGGGGACGGGCCGCGGCGCCGGCCGCTGCCCTCCTGCCTGAAATGCCATCGGGAGGTCACCCCTCTTGCCTCTGCGGCCTTCACGCGGCGACCCGATCCTGCTGGTCGGACGCGAGCCGTGTCAACTATCGTGGCATTTCATGCCGGTTGACGGCTGAAATTGGCCACAGTTGTGGCGAGACCTGGATGCGAGTTCGAACAACGGGCTACTCTCCGGGAAGTTCACGGCACCCCGCCTTGTGAGAAGCCTGTGAGAGACGTAGGAGATCTGTCGGTGACGGACGGCATCGAGGATCCGGGCGCCACGGCGTCGGCTGTGCTGCCGGCGGCCGTCGCACGCGTCACCGCGCTCGCCGACCGGCTCGGCGTACCCCAGGCGGAGGTCTTCGACGTCGGCCGCCTGTCCGTGGCCTGTGGCGTGCCCGAGCCCGTGGTCAGGGCCCTGCTGAGCGGGCGGCCCGCGGGCGAGCCGGACGTGCAGGCCCGTTTCCTTCAGCGGCTGGACCTGCTGCGCCGCACCCGGCTCAAACCGAACGGGCGCCGCTACACCCAGCAGGAGATCGCGGACGGCGCGGGCATGTCCCGGCAGCAGGCCGGCGCCCTCATCAACGGCGACCGGCGCCCCACCATGGAGCACTGCGACGCCATCCAGCGGTTCTTCCGCGTGCACGCCGGATTCCTCACCGCCGAGGACCCCGAGGCGCTCGCGGGCGCCCTGCAACGCACCGAGCAGGAACTGCTGCAACGGCTCGCCGACCGGGAGCGGGAGGCGGAGGCCGCCCCCGACGACCCGCTGGAGCGGCTGTTGCAGGACCACGGGGTGCGCGGCATCGCCTGGCGCGCGGCGCAACTGCCCACCGACCAGCACCGGGACAAGGTGGCCGAGTGGCTGGACATGCTGCTGGAGAGCGTCAAACGACCCGAGTCGTGATGCCGCGACGCCGTGATGCCGCGACGCCATGACGTCGTCATGCCGTGACGTCGTAGTGCGGTGACGTCGTAGTGCCGTGACGTCGTCATGCCGTGATGCCGCGACGCCGTGAGCGGTGCGAACGGGGAGGGCCGTCGGCGGCGTCCCCGGCCTCACCGGGGGGCCGTACTCCTGGCGGCCGAGATCCCTGTTTCCGCCCGCCCGTGTCCTTCTGCCTGCGCCGGGCGGGCGAACCGGGGCGGAGCGCGGGGGCGTTGTCAGTGGTGGGCGGCAAGCTGGAGGGTGTGCCGCCGCTGTGCGGGGGCGCCCGCGCCGTCCGGGGGACCGGGCGCGCGACCGTGTGACGCCGAAACCGGGGAGAGCGACCCATGCCCACCGCCGTACTGACCGACCGTGAGCGCGCCGCCGTCCAGGCCTACCTGCGGCTGCTGCACACCGTGCGCGCCGCCCTCGACGGCCCCCCGGCCTCCGGCCGGCCACCGCTCGTCCCGCCGTCCGTCCTCGCCGAGGCGGACCAGGCCCTGACCCGGGCCGGCCTGACGGGCAACGAGGAGGCGTTCTTCCAGCTCCTGCACGACTGCAACCCGCGGGCATGACCTCGGTGCTCGGCCGGGTGCCGCCAGTGCTCGGCCGGGTGCCGCCGTACGGGACGAGAACACCGCCCGCGTGACCGGTCCCGCCGGCACCCGGCGGGGCGCACGCCCCGCTTCGCCCGTCGGCCGGCGTATCCCGTCGGCCGGCGGCGTCCCTCCGGCCGAGGGCGTCCCGCCGGTCAGGGGTGCGGGACCGTCACCGCCGTGGCCACCAGGTCCGGTTCGACGGTCCAGCGGCCGTCGAAGTGGAGGAGGCGGAGGCCGCCCAACACAGGGCCGGGGACAAGGAGTTCGGCGCGGAAGCGGCCGGCGCGCGGGGCGTCCGGATCCGGGGTGATCTCGATGTCCGCCCCCGTGAAGTCGAGCCACCGGCCGGTCAGCGGGAACCACGCCTTGTAGACGGACTCCTTCGCGCTGAACAGCAGCCGGTCCCAGTGGACGCCGGGGTGCCGCTCCGCCAGGTCGGCGAGCCGTCGTCGCTCGGTGGGCAGGGCGACGGCGTCCAGCACCTCCCCGGGAAGCCGCGCATGGGGTTCGGCGTCGATGCCGAGCGAGGCGAGGTCGCGGGCCCGCACCAGCGCGGCGGCGCAGTAGCCGTCGCAGTGGGTCATGCTGCCGACCAGGCCCTCCGGCCAGCACGGGGCGCCCCGCTCGCCGGGCAGGACGGGCTGCGGCGGCACGCCGAGCTTCTCCATGGCGCGCCGGGCGCAGTCCCGCACCGCGGCGAACTCGCGGCGGCGCTTGTCCACCGCCCGCGCCATGACCGCCCGCTCCTCCGGATACAGCGGGGCGTCGCGGCTCCCGTCGTCGCCGTACGCCTCCACGGCCACCACCGTGTCCGGGAGCAGCTCATCGATCACCGGTACCGTCCTCCGTCGGCAGTACGCTGCGGGGTCCGCCCGGCGGCTGCGGGCGCCGCCGCCACTCGCGCGGGTATCCCACCGACACCTCCTCGAATCGGACACCCTCGTGGCGGGTGGTCCGCGGGATGTGGAGATGTCCGTAGACCATGGCGGCCACGCGGAACCTGCGGTGCCAGTCGTCGGTCAGCGTGGTGCCGCACCACATGGCGAACTCCGGGTACCACAGCACGTCCGTCGGGTGCCGGTGCAGCGGGTAGTGGTTGACGAGCACGGTGGGCAGGTCGCCCGGGAGTTCGGCGAGCCTGCGCTCGGTCTCG
This sequence comes from Streptomyces sp. NPDC006393, assembly GCF_040628575.1. Lineage (NCBI taxonomy): Bacteria > Bacillati > Actinomycetota > Actinomycetes > Kitasatosporales > Streptomycetaceae > Streptomyces > Streptomyces sp. NPDC006393. Next base: position 9,129 of record NZ_JBEXZD010000049.1, on the reverse strand, counting down.
GCGACCCGGGCCCGGCACCACGCCTCGCGGCTGGGGTACGGGTCGGGGTGCAGCAGGTACTCGTCGTTGCAGACGATGCCGGTGCGGTGCGCGTAGGCGAGCCCTTCCTCCCGGGTGGCGCAGCCGGGCGGCAGGAAGGAGTAGTCGTAGAGCAGGAAGAGCGGTGCCACCGCCACGGGGCCGCCCGGGCCCTCCCAGACCGGGTAGGGATCCTCGGGCGTGGTCACGTCCAGTTCTCGGCACAGCTCGACGAGGTGCTCGTAGCGGGCGACGCCGCGCAGCGTGACCGTGTCGCGCGGATGCGTCCACAGCTCGTGGTTGCCGGGTACCCACAGAACCTTGCGGAATCGGCTCGCCAGGGTCTTCAGGGCCCAGCGGATGTCGGTGACGGTCTCGGCGACGTCTCCCGCCACGATCAGCCAGTCGTCGTCCGAGCCGGGAGCCATCCGCTCGACCAGGGCGCGGTTCTCGCTGTAGCCGATGTGCAGATCGCTGATGGCGAGCAGCCGCCCGGTCCCGCCGACCGTCCCCGTCACCTCTCGCCCCCTGTCGCACACACGTTGGTCACCACGACAACACACCCGGCACCACCCGGACAAGGGCATCCCGGGTCACCGCCGCCACGTGTCCGAATCCGTCACATGCGCGTGGCACGCCACGGCCTAGAAAAGCCGTATGATCGCCCCAACACCACCGCCGACAGCCATCCCTCACGCAGGGCGGTTCGGTGTCCCTCTTTCTCCTTTGGCCGGGCACGGCCTGCTTCGCCCTGCCCGCGAACCCGAAAGGCGGCCCGCATGATCTCTCGCGTACGCGTCTGGCTCAACCGCACGTACGCGGAGAACGTGTTCTTCATCGATCAGCTGCGCAGAAATCCCTGCGACCGGGCCGTCGAGATCCATGCCACGCACGGCGACCCGGACTCCCCCGTGCTCGCCGCCGCCGACACCGCCGAGCTGGAACCGGAGGGCCTGTCCCCGGCCGCGTACGCCGAGTACGCCTTGGACCAGTGCGCGCGACGCGGCATCGACGTGTTCGTGCCCCGGCTGCACCAGGCCGCGATCGTGGCGCACCGCGCCGAGTTCGAGGCGGCCGGTACGGCGTTGCTGGCGCCGACCCCGCAGGCGGTGGCCGTCTTCGAGGACAAGGCGACGGCGTACGAGGCGGTCGGGGCGATCGGCGTCCCCGTGCCGCCCTGGCGGCGGGTGCGAACCGCCGACGAACTGCTCGCGGCCGTGGAGGAGCTGGAGGCGGCCGGGCACCATGCCTGCTTCAAGCCGGCTTCCGGCGCGGGCGGGACGGGTTTCCGCGTCATCACCCACGCGCCGTTCTCGCTCACGCATCTGAGTGGTTTCCCGGGCCCGTACGTCCCTCTCGACCTGGTCCTGGGGGCCCTGGCACGGGCGGAGGAGCCGGTCGACTGGCTGGTGATGCCGCGCCTGGGCCAGCCGGAGGTGTCGGTCGACTGCCTGACGGGGCCGGACAACCGGATCCGTATGGCCGTGGGGCGCACCAAGAACGGCCGTCGCCGCGGTTTCACCCTGCACGAGCAGTGGCTGGAACCGGCCCGGCGGATCGCCGAGGGCTTCGGGCTGCACTATCTGTCCAACATCCAGTTCCGGATGTACGGCGAGCGGCCGGTGCTGATGGACGTCAACGCGCGCCCGGCCGGCGGACTGCACCAGCTGTCACTGTGCGGGGTCAACGCCCCTTGGGCTGCCGTGCGCTTGGCGCTCGGCGAGGACCCCGGGGAGCTTCTGCCCCCGTTCCTCGGGCAGGACTACACGGTGGTGTCCGGGCCGCGTCCGCTCCGGCCGGTGGCCCTTCCCCGGCAGCGGACGGAGGAGGCGGGACCGCTGCTCCCGGGAGTACCGGCACCGGGCGGCGCCGTCACAGCGGCGGAGGCGCTGCCGCTCTAGGGGGTGTCTCGTCGATCAGGCCGGATCAGGGAGCGGTGGCTGGTGCCGTACATCGCAAGGCGGAGGAGGGAGTCGATGCGGAGCATCGGCGACCGACGACAACGCCGCGAGGTGCGGCACCAGGCGCCGCGAGCCCGGCGTGATCGACGAGACACCCCCTAGCTCGATCTTCGGTCTGTGCGGCGCCCGGCCCGGATTTTTTCTGCGGGTTTTTCTGTCCGGGGTGTATCAAGTCCCGCGCCGACGACTCTCAAGGGTGAGGGCGACGGGAACACGGGGGACGCCCGAGGGGAAGACGGGGGAGCCGAGGGGGAGCGACGGGGGATCACGGGGGGTCGGGGCGGCCGGTCGCCGTACGGGGGAGCGACCGGCCGCCCCGGCGCGTGTCACGGCTCGCGGCTCCTTGGGATGCGCCGGGCCGGTGCTCCTTGAGATACGCCGGGCCGGTGCTCCCCGAGGTGCCGCGGGCCGCCGCTACTTGAGGTACGCCAGGCCGGGGTGGACCTGCCTGTAGTCCTCGACCAGCCCGCGGGCCACGTTCACCGAGTCGACCAGCGGGTGCAGCGCGAAGGCCTTCACCGCCGTCTCCCGGGAGCCGGACTCGGCGGCGGCGAGCACCTCGCGCTCGACCGCCTTGACCGCGCAGACCAGGCCGGTGGCGTGACCGGGCAGCGGCTCGACCGCCACCGGGTGCGCGCCGCCCGCGTCGACCAGGCAGGGGACCTCGACGACGGCCTCCGCGTCCAGCGCCGGCAGGGCGCCGCGGTTGCGGACGTCGAGGATCAGCGTGGTGCGCTCGTCGCGGGCGATGGCCCGCATCAGGGCGAGGGCCACCTTCTCGTATCCGCCCGAGAGGTCGTCGGCCTCCCGCTCCCCCGCGCCGGCCGTCCGGCGGTTCTCGGCCATGTAGGTGGCCTCGCGCTCGTGGCGGGTGCGGTTCCAGGTGTCGAGCGCCGGGGCGCCGGGGTTGCGCAACTCCTCGTAGAAGCGGGCCTGCTGGTCATGGAGGAAGGCGCCGCGGGTTCGAGCGGCGCCCTTGTAGGCGCGCACGGTCTCGCGGTTGAAGTAGTAGTAGTGCAGGTACTCGTTGGGGATCGCGCCCAGCGAGCGCAGCCAGTCCGCACCGAAGAGCCGGCCCTCCTCGAAGGAGCCGAGCAGGGCGGGGTCGGCGAGCAGACGCGGCAGCTGGTCGCGGCCGGCGACGCGCAGCCCGCGCACCCAGCCGAGGTGGTTGAGGCCCGCGTAGTCGATCCACGCCGTGCCCGGATCCACGCCGAGTACGCGGGCGATACGGCGGCCGAGGCCCACCGGCGAGTCGCAGATGCCGATGACACGGTCGCCGAGGTGGCGGGACATGGCCTCGGTGACCAGTCCGGCCGGATTGGTGAAGTTGATGAGCCAGGCCTCGGGCGCGAGCCGGGCCACCCGCCGGGCGATGTCGACGGCGACGGGCACCGTGCGCAGGCCGTAGGCGATGCCGCCCGCGCCGACCGTCTCCTGGCCGAGCACGCCGTGCGCGAGCGCCACCCGTTCGTCGTGGGCCCGGCCCTCCAGGCCGCCCACGCGGATCGCGGAGAACACGAAGTCGGCGCCGCGCAGCGCGTCGTCCAGGTCCCTGGTGGCGCGGACCCCGGGCGCGTCCGGTACTCCGGCGGCCTGTTCGGCGAGCACCCGGCTCACCGCGTTCAGCCGGCCGGCGTCGAGGTCGTGCAGGACGACCTCGGTGACCCGGCCCTCGGCGCGGTCGCCCAGCAGTGCCCCGTACACGAGCGGCACCCTGAATCCGCCGCCGCCCAGAATCGTCAGCCTCACCCTCGCACCCTTCCCGACGCCGCCGCCTCGCCCCCTCCCGGAACCCTACTGTTCACCTGCGACGCCTCCCGGCAACGGTGACGGACGGCCCGCCCCATGGTTCCATGCGAACGCCATCCTCACCTTCGTCGATTCGGCAGGTACCTGATGAGACGTCAACTCTTCGCCCTGGCCGCCTTGACCGCGGCCGTCGCACTCGGTGCGGCCACGTCGCCGGCGTCGGCGGCCACGCCGGTCTGGCAGGAGACCGGCACGGCGTACGTCGACTCGCTCGGCGGCGGGCAGGGGCTCGCCAGCCGCGCGGACGGCTCGCTGCTGCACCGCGGCCTCGCCTCGATCCCGTTGAGCCTGCGCATCGAGGGCTGGAACCACGTCGGCGACCCGGACATCGCTCAGGGACACGTGTTCGACGCCTACCAGGGCCCGGACACCGCGACGTCCAAGATGTTCGCGGTGACCACTCCGTCCGGCAAGCGCTACGAGTACGTCCACAAGCTCGACCCGGGCGAGAAGCTGAACAACTCCTTCGCCTCCGTCTCGCCGGACGGCCAGTGGCTGGTGTCGGGCGAGTGGGGCGACCAGAACCGGCTCCAGGTCTTCCCCGCCCCGCTGCTCAACGCGGCCACCCCGCGCACGGGCGGTGCGCTGCCGCAGGCCCCGCAGATCACGCTCGACAAGCCCGTACGCGACATCCAGGGCTGCGACTTCGTGAACGACACCCGGCTGCTGTGCGCCTCGGACGACGGCTCGAAGGAACTCTTCCCCGAGGACCGGCCGCTGCTCCAGGTGGACCTGACGCACCGGCTGGACGGCGGCCCGGTCACCGGCCATGTCACCAGCCTGTTCGCGCTGCCGCAGCGCAGTGTGTGCGGCGGCACGTTCGAGGCCGAGGGCGTCGACTACGACGCGGCGCGCGGCGCGCTGCGCGCCGAGGTCATCTCACCGGGCGTGTGCCAGGTGGCGACGACCGTCTACACGTACCGCCTTCAGTAGGCGACCGCCTTCACCGTCCCGGCCACGCGTGCCTCCTCCGCGTGGCCGGGCACGGGGCATCAGGCTCTGGTGGGGGCGCCCCGGTGCGCCGGACGCCGCCGCCCAGGTCCCGGGTACAACCCGGAAATCTCCGCCTTCATCACCTGAACTCCCGTGCCCGCGAGGGACTTTCCTTGCTTTAACTCTTGACGACTGGGGTGCCCGGGAGCACATTGGCGGCGCGCATCGCGTGAGAGCGCTCTCAGAACGCTCCGATCCCACCACTCCGTACCGAGAGGCACCTCCCATGAGTGAACCCTCCGGCACATCCGCCGGCATACGTGCCGGCACCCACCGCAGACGGCGCTCCGTGCGGCGGGCGCTCGTCGCCGTCCTCGGCACGCTGGGCCTGGCGGCGGCCGCGGCGACCGTCGCGACACTGCCCGCGAACGCCTCCGCCCCCACGCCCCCGTCGGGCTGGTCGCAGGTCTTCCTCGACGACTTCAACGGCTCCGCCGGCTCCGGCGTCAACACCGCCAACTGGCTGTACGACACGGGCACCTCGTATCCGGGCGGCGCCGGCAACTGGGGCACCGGAGAGGTCGAGTCGATGACCTCCTCCACCAGCAACGTCTCGCTCGACGGCAACGGCAACCTGCTCATCACCCCGCGCCGGGACGCCTCCGGCCACTGGACCTCGGGCCGTATCGAGACCAACCGCACCGACTTCCAGCCGCCGGCCGGCGGCAAGCTGCGCGTGCAGGCCCGGATCCAGATGCCGAACGTCACCGGCGCCGCCGCCAAGGGCTACTGGCCCGCCTTCTGGATGCTGGGTTCGCCCTTCCGCGGCAACTACCAGAACTGGCCGGGCGTCGGCGAGCTCGACATCATGGAGAACGTCCAGGGTCTGAACACCGACTGGTCGACGATGCACTGCGGCACCAGCCCCGGCGGCCCCTGCAACGAGACGTCCGGCATCGGCGGTTCGACCTCCTGCGCCGGCACCACCTGCCAGGCCGGGTTCCACACCTACGCAATGGAGTGGGACAAGTCCACCAGCCCCGAGCAGATCCGCTTCTACCTCGACGGCGTCAACTTCGAGACGATCAAGTCCACTCAGGTCGACGCGACCACCTGGGCGAACGCCACCAACCACGGATACTTCATCATCCTGAACGTGGCCATGGGCGGCGGCTTCCCCGGCGCGTTCGGCGGCGGCCCGGACAGCGGCACCGAGCCCGGCCACCCCATGGTGGTGGACTACGTCCAGGTGCTCCAGTCCTCGGGCGGCGGGGGCGGCACCACTCCCCCGCCCTCCGGCAACCGCGACGCCTACAGCCCCGTACAGGCCGAGTCCTACGACAGCCAGAGCGGTGTGAACGCCGAGGCGACCACGGACAGCGGCGGCGGCCAGGACATCGGGTCGATCGCGAACGGCGACTGGGCGCTCTACAAGGGCGTCAACTTCGGCTCGACGGCGGCGAAGCAGTTCTACGCCCGGGTCGCGAGCGGCGCCGCGGGCGGGGTCAGCGGGCTGGTCGAGGTGCGTCTGGACAGCCGTACCAGCACCCCGGTCGGCAGTTTCGCGTTGGCCAACACCGGCGGCTGGCAGTCCTGGCGGACGGTCCCGGCGAACATCTCCGCGGTGACCGGCACCCACGACGTCTATCTCACCTTCACCAGCGGCCAGCCGGCGGACTTCGTGAACGTCAACTGGTTCGACTTCGGCCACTGACCGCGGCGCCCGCACGGACGCCGCACCCGCACGGAGGGGCCCCACGCGCACGCGTGGGGCCCCTCCCCCGTGCGTGGGCGTTCACCGCAGTTCCGCCCGGAAGGCCACCGGTGTCTGCCCCGTGCGCAGCTGGAAGAACTTCGAGAAGTTGGCGGCGTCGGCGAAGCCGACGGCCGCGCCCACCCGGCCGATCGGCAGATCGGTGTGGGCGAGCAGGCGCTTGGCCTCCAGGACGACGCGTTTGTCGATGAATCCCTTGGGGGTCTCGCCGGTGGCGGCGCGGACCGCGCGAACGAGGGTGCGGCGGGAGTAGCCGAGGGCGTCGGCGTAGGCGCTGACGCTGTGGTTGGTGGTGAACCCCTGCTCGACCGCCTCACGGAACAGGGAGAAGGTGGTGTCGGCCTGGTCCCGGGCCGCCCGTGCCGAACTGGCCGCGAGATGGGCCAGGCGCAGCAGGAACGCGGTGAGCGAGTGGCGCAGCACCGCCGTGTGCAGGCTCAGCGGGAGGGTCTCGGTGTCCTCGTACTCGCGGCGCAGCTGGGCGAGGGAGGCGGTCAGGGCGGCGCGCTGGGCCTCGTCGGGGCGGAGCAGGGGCGGCAGGTCGTAGCGGTACAGGCCGGTGGCCTCGACCGTGGCGCGGGGCAGGAAGCCGGGCTGCATGGTCAGGACGGTTCCGCGGTACTCGCCCGCACGGGAGAAGCGATGGACCTGTCCGGGGCGGATCCACAGCACGTCGCCGGCCGCGGCCTCGTACTCGGCGAAGTCGATCATGTGTCGCACCGGGCCGTCGCTGAACAGCATGACCACGTGGAAATCGATGCGGTGGACGCGGTGGAGAGGAGCCTCGGCGTGCCAGGTGTGCCCGGTGCCCATGGGGCCTATCTGGAGCCCGACTCCGAGCAGGCTGAGGTCGACGGGGAAGGGGAAGGTCCTGATTCCCTCTCCGTCGCCGTGCCCGGCGACCGGTCCGCCCTGGGTGGTTGCGTCCGCCATGTCCCTCTCGTACCGCCTCGGTCACCCGCCGTGCGGCCTCGCCCGGCGGGTCGTGTCCCACTTTCACCACAGCCTGACACGCACAGACCTTCCATGGAAAAAGTCAGACTTTTAAGTTCGAACGCGTCCGGCCACCCATCCCGCTTCTTTCGAGGACTTCTTGAAGATGAGCGAGCAGACAACCGACCGCTTCGAGTGGACGGAGCTCGACCGGCGTGCCGTCGACACCGCCCGCCTGTTGGCCGCCGACGCCGTGCAGAAGGTGGGCAACGGCCACCCCGGCACGGCGATGAGCCTGGCCCCGGCCGCCTACACGATCTTTCAGAAGGTGATGCGTCACGATCCGGCCGACCCCGAGTGGACGGGCCGTGACCGCTTCGTCCTCTCCCCCGGCCACACCTCGCTCACCCTGTACACACAGCTCTACCTCGCCGGGTACGAGCTGGAGCTGGAGGACCTGAAGGCGTTCCGCACCTGGGGCTCCAAGACCCCCGGTCATCCCGAGTACGGGCACACGGCCGGCGTCGAGACCACCACCGGTCCGCTCGGCCAGGGGGCCGCCATGGCGGTCGGCATGGCGATGGCCGCGCGCTACGAGCGCGGCCTGTTCGACCCGGACGCCCCCGAGGGCACCTCCCCCTTCGACCACACCGTCTGGGCGATCGTCTCCGACGGCGACCTGGAGGAGGGCGTCTCCGCGGAGGCCTCCTCGCTGGCCGGTCACCAAAGGCTCGGCAACCTGGTCTTCCTCTACGACGACAACCACATCTCCATCGAGGGCGACACCGCCACCGCCTTCTCCGAGGACGTGCTGAAGCGCTACGAGGCGTACGGCTGGCACACCCAGCGCATCGAGCCGGACGAGAACGGCGACATCGACGTGCACGCCCTGTACGCGGCGCTGACGGCGGCGAAGGCCGAGACCGGCCGCCCCTCGATCATCGCGATGCGCACCATCATCGCCTGGCCCGCCCCGAACGCCCAGGACACCGAGGCCGCGCACGGCTCGGCGCTCGGCGAGGAGGAGGTCGCGGCCACCAAGCGCGTCCTGGGCTTCGACCCCGAGCGGTCCTTCCAGGTGGACGAGGACGTGCTCGCCCACACCCGCAGGGCCCTGGACCGGGGCGCCGAGGCGCACGCGGCCTGGGACAAGCGGCTCGGCCAGTGGCGCGCCGGCCAGGTCGAGCGGGCCGAGCTCTTCGACCGGATCGTGGCCGGGCAGCTGCCCGAGGGCTGGGAGGACGCCGTCCCGGTCTTCGAGGCCGGCAAGTCGCTCGCCACCCGCGCGGCCTCCGGCAAGGTGCTCCAGGCGCTCGGCGCGGTCCTGCCCGAGCTGTGGGGCGGCTCCGCGGACCTGGCCGGCTCCAACAACACCACCATCGACAAGACCTCCTCCTTCCTGCCGAAGCGCAACCCGCTGCCGGAGGCCGACCCGTACGGCCGCACCATCCACTTCGGCATCCGCGAGTTCTCCATGGCCGCGGAGATGAACGGCATCGCCCTGCACGGCAACACCCGGATCTACGGCGGCACCTTCCTGGTGTTCTCCGACTACATGCGCAACGCCGTGCGCCTGTCCGCGCTGATGCAGCTGCCGGTCACCTACGTGTGGACGCACGACTCCATCGGCCTGGGCGAGGACGGCCCCACCCACCAGCCGGTCGAGCACCTGGCCTCGCTGCGCGCCATCCCGGGCCT